>JAAZBA010000159.1 GCA_012514045.1 Clostridiales bacterium
GCTCAGCTTGCTGTTCATCTCCGTAAATATAACAACTTCCCTATGCGGCCTCTTAACTGGAATTCTCCTAAAACTACTCTCTTTAATTTTTTGTGCCTCGGTGTAACATATCATTGACAAACCAACACTTATTTCCTAAGAAGGAGGCATGCGTATTGAGCAAAAGATACGTAATCACAGTTAAGCGTGGAAGCGAAGAGTTCTTGCTCTATGCCGGGAACGGTACGCGGTTATATGATGTTCTGCGCGCCTCCGGATTTGAGATAAACGCTCCCTGTGGCGGAAATGGCCGCTGCGGCAAATGTATGACTGAAATCAACGGCGTGATGACAAAGCTCTGCACATTTACCGTATCAGGAGACCATCTTGTAAAACTCGGAGCAAAAGACGAATCCGAGCTTAAGTCAAAGCCTGACTACGGAGGGCGGATAGTTGACGCGGCGGTGGATATAGGCACCACTACCGTAGCGATTAAGGTAATTGACCCCTCCGGAGAGCTCCCTCCCTCTGAGCTTGTGATGAGAAACCGCCAGAGGAGCTTCGGCGACGATGTGATATCAAGAATTACATACTCCGAGACGGAAGAAAGCGCCCTTTCTACCCTCCGGGACACGATAAGAAATCAAGTTCGGGAGATGATAGCGGAGCTGACGGGAGACAAAGCAACGCTCAGACACACTGTGATAGCGGGAAACACCATCATGTCAAGCTTCTACGAGGGAATAAGCGCCTCATCTATAGCGAGAGCTCCATTTATCCCGGAAAGCCTGTTCGGATATGAGTGGGAAGGTGAATATATCGCCCGTTGCGTGGCAGGCTACGTGGGAGGAGACATCACTTGCGGAGCGTTTTACTGCGGACTTGGGCGTAAGGACAAGATAGAGCTTCTTGTAGATATCGGAACAAACGGAGAGATTGTGCTGTGCGACAGAGGAAGGCTGATGTGCTGCGCCTGCGCGGCCGGACCCGCCTTTGAGGCGGCAACTCTTTCCTGCGGCATGTACGCCGGAGAGGGGGCAATAAAATCCGTCAAGGTCACAAAAGGAAAGATGGAAACGGAGACGATCGGCAACGCCTCCCCAAAGGGCATCTGCGGAAGCGGTATAATTGATGCCGTGGCATGTATGCTTGACCTGGGGCTGATTGACGAGACCGGGAGACTTTTGGAACGGGAAGAAATCGAAGGCGAGCTGTCACAATATGCCCGGGGTGAAGGAAACGACGCTGTATTCTTCCTCTCAGGAGATGTATATGTCAGCGCAAGAGATATAAGAGAGATCCAGCTTGCCAAGGCCGCTATAGCGGCGGGGATTCAGACTCTTTTGTATAAAGCAGGAAGAACAGCCGATGAGCTTGATACCCTTTACCTTGCCGGCGGTTTCGGAGCGGCGGTAAATCTTGAATCCGCCGTGAGGATCGGACTGATACCAGAATGCGGGAACACGGTTCCCACAGGCAACTCCTCCCTTAAGGGAGCGGAAATGCTGCTTAATGAGGATAACCGGGAAAAAACAAGGTTTCTTGCGGAGAGCATGGAATACACAGAGCTTTCCCATTCCCGGGAATTCATGGATTACTACGTGGACAATATGGAATTTATATAAGTGAGGAGAGTTACCCATGTCGGGACATTCTAAGTGGAATAATATAAAGAGAAAAAAGGAGTTCGCAGACTCCAAGAGAGCGAAGATTTTCACAAAAATCGGACGTGAAATCATGATCGCCGCCCGTGAGGGCGGAGCGAATCCGGAGTCCAACTCAAGGCTTCGAGACGTAATAGCTAAGGCAAAGGCCAACAACGTACCCAACGACAACATCTCCCGCATGCTTGCGAAGGCATCAGGGGATAACGACGCCAACTATGAGTCCATGAACTACGAGGGTTATGGTCCCGCCGGCATCGCCGTCATCGTGGAGACCATGACCGACAACAAGAACCGCACCGCCGGCGACGTGCGCCACTACTTTGATAAGAACGGTGGAAATCTTGGCGCTACCGGCTGCGTATCTTGGCAGTTCGACAGAAAAGGCGTGCTTGTAATAGACCGGGAGGACAGAGACGAGGACGAGTTCATGATGACAGCCCTTGAGTGCGGCGCCGACGATATTCTGACAGAGGATGACGTGTTCGAGGTACACACTGCCCCCGAAACATTCAGCGAGGTTCGCGAGGCGCTTGAAAATGAAGGATTTGAGTTCCTCTCCGCCGAGGTGGAGATGGTTCCTCAGAACTACATCAAGCTGATAAACGAAGATGACATCAAGAACATGGAAAGGCTCATCGACATGCTTGAGGATAACGACGATGTCCAGAGCATATGGCACAACTGGGAAGAATAAGAAAATATGAGAACATACCTGGGAAGAATCATTATCTTCCCGGGTATGTTTGCTTTTCAGTTATATAAATGCAGATATAAGCGGCAGGAGCGATGGGAAACAAATATTAAGACCTGCATGTGATTAGCCTAAACCAGCTTGCGAAGTATGCCCTCAAGCCTTCCATCGACCAGGTCATCAAGCTCAATTAGCGTCACTCCAAGTTCCGCAGCCCGGTTGCAGAGACTGGGAGCAGTCTCCTTCAGGTTGTTCATGGTTGCCAGCACAGGCTTCGCGAAGCTGCCGCCGAGACGTGTGGCGAGGGTATGCACCTCGTTGAGCGATGCGGTGGAGGGAATGCCGGTTTTGCAGGAGATGAATACGGGGGTCAGTCCCTTCGTCAACATCACATCGATCTCGTTTGTGGTATCGTTTGGCTCGGCTATCCTGCCGTTCCAGTCAATAATCACGCTGATTGACACATCATCGAAAAAATCTGCCTCCAGCGCCGTCTTATACACAAAAAGCTCAAGGCACATGCCCACATCTGTCAGGCATCGTCTTATGTTATCGTTTTTATAGCCAAAGACAATACTCCCGGCGGTAAAAGAGAGATTTTTTATTATCCCCGCATCGCCAAGCTCCTGCATGATCTTCCTCTGAGGCTTTTCAAAACGACCGACGCTGGAGGGTGACAGCATAGATGCCTCCACATGAAGGGATCCGCTGTGGAGCTTTGATACAGCCTGAAGATACTGCACGTTCTTGTGCCAGGTAAAAAGGTTGTCAAGGTAGATTTTCCAGATTTTATCTATATCTGCAAGCGCTTCACCTGTTAAGGAGCCGGGATTGAAGTGACCATGACCGGTGACCAGAGCTCCCGACATGGCGATAAGCTCGGAAATACGAAATTTTTCCTGAAAACGAAGCTTATCCACCTCAATACAGTTGTATATATTACTAAAGCGGTTTTTTCTTTGATCGTAGGAGATAAGCCGCGCGTCCTTTTGAATGCAGGTGAACATGCCGGCAGCCACAAGGGCAGTGTCCTCCCCGCCGGTGACGTCGATACAGCAGCCGGGGAAATTACGATATATTTCCTCAAAGGAGCGGAGATAGTCATTAACGCTTCCTTTGTTCTTATACATGACAGCGTTGATTTTTTGCTTCCTCAGCTTGTAAAAAGAGCGCACTGTACGGATATGGTTCTTTCGGAAGGAGTGTTTTTCGCACAGATATACGACGTTTTTCGGTTTCAGAGCGCAGGGGGAGATATAATTCATAACGGGATCGCTGTCGTACAGCTCTATGATTGTTTCCACATGCTACACTTCTCTCACTTTTTCTATAATTTTACCATATAATAAGCCGAAATTCAACATATGTGATGTTGATATTTGTTTGACATGGGAGGACAAATATGATAAACTGTACCCGTGGAATTATATATGTGGAGGGAGTACTGTGAACACTTCGTTTGATATTGTTTACGACGAAAAAAACAACCTTACGCTGGATATCTATGAATCCGGAGGAGAAAAGGACGCTTTATTCATCTACTTCCACGGCGGAGGGCTTGAAACCGGCTCAAAGCAGGCTGCGTCAAGCTTTGCGGAAGCCTTGTGCTGCAAAGGCATCGACGTGGCGAGTGTGGAATACAGGATGTACCCCGCCGCGAAATTTCCCGAATTTATAGAGGACTGCGCCGCCGCCTGCGCATTTATAATGGGCAAATACGGTTACAAAAGGCACTATATCGGAGGCTCTTCCGCGGGAGCGTATCTGTCTATGATGCTTGCATTTGACAAGTCCTATCTTGGGAAATACTCCATTGATGCCGATGATATAGACGGATATGTGCTGGACGCGGGACAGCCCACAACCCATTTCAATATCCTCCGGGAGCGGGGGATCGACACAAAAGCCATAAGGGTGGATGAGGCGGCGCCTATATATTTTATCGACTCAAAGCCGGAAAAGACCTCCCGATATTTGATTTTTATAGCGGAGCGTGACATTTCCTGCAGACTTGAACAGAACTACATGCTGAAGCGCACAATGCTGGACTTCGGCTACCCGGAGGAATGTATAAGGCTTGAATATATGGAGGGCTACGGCCACTGCGGGTATATAAAAGATGAGGTTTTTCCCGAAACAATCGCGGATTTCATAGGATAAATGCATACGGAGGACTTGAATATTGGCTTATGAATTTGTAAGCGAAAAGACGCTTGATGAATATGAAAGTTTTGTAAGAACCCACCCCAAAGGACATTTCATGCAGAGCCGCAACTGGGGCAAGGTCAAGGATAACTGGAAATGGGAGGGCATTATAAGCCGTGACGGAAGCGGAAAAATCCGGGGAACTATGGCTGTGCTTATAAGAAAGCTCCCTGTGCTGCCGCTGACACTTATGTACGCCGGAAGGGCTCCCGTGTGCGACATACACGATGAGGAAACTCTCAGAGAGCTTACCGAAGGCGCGAAGAAGCTAGCGAAGAAATATAGATCATACGAGCTCAAGATTGATCCCGATGTGTTGTCCTCAGACGAGCAGTTTGTAAAAATCATGGCTGACATAGGCTACAGCTCCTCGGACAGCGGCAAGGATTTTGACGCCGTACAGCCAAGGTACGTTTTCAGGCTTGACATCGAGGGCAAAACCGAGGAGGAGGTAATAAACTTCTTCACTCAGAAGACCCGCTACAATATCCGCCTTGCGGAACGCAAGGGCGTTGAGATAAAGCTCTGCGGCGTGGAGATGTGCGAAGAATTTGCGGAAATAATGTTGGAAACCGGTTTGCGTGACGGCTTTGTAACACGCAAGGCTCCGTATTTTGCCAAGATTCTTGAAAAAATGGGGGATAACGCCAGACTATACATGGCTTTCCTCGAAGACAAACCTATAGCGGGAACCCTTGCCATATATTACGGAGACAAGGTCTGGTACCTCTACGGAGCCTCTTCCAACGAATCGAGAAATGTCATGCCCAACTATCTGCTTCAATGGTTCATGATTTGCTGGGCTATTGAAAAGAAGTGCCGAATCTACGACTTTCGCGGCGTCAGCGGCGACATAAGCGAGGACAATCCCCTATACGGACTCTATCGATTCAAGAAAGGATTCAACGGAGACTTCATAGAGTTTGTAGCGGAAATGAACTATATATTCTCAAAACCAATATACCACAGCGTAAACTACGCGCAACGGATATACAGAAAGCTGCGCAGAGCGAGATTTCTCAAAAAGGTGTCATCAAAATAAAATTTCGGGATGGTGCGGACGATTATGAAATGCTATGTAATCGAAAGAGAAAAACTGAAGGCAAACATCGAGCTCGTAAAGAAGCGTGCAGAGGGTAAGGCAATTTACGGCGTAGTGAAGGGCAACGGCTACGGTTTGGGACTTATTCAGCTCGCGAGATTTTTGCGGGATTACGGGATAGACCGTTTTGCCGTCACGGAGCCCTCCGACGCGGTGAAGCTCCGTATGGCAGGCTTTATCGATGAGGAGATCCTTATCATACGCCCGGTTTGGGACGAATCCGAGGTAGAGGACATCATTGAAGCCAGAGCCGTGGCAACAATCGGTTCTTACAACGACGCGGTTATCCTTTCCGGTGTAGC
Organism: Clostridiales bacterium; assembly: GCA_012514045.1. Classification (GTDB taxonomy): domain Bacteria; phylum Bacillota; class Clostridia; order Oscillospirales; family QAMX01; genus JAAZBA01. Next base: position 5,947 of record JAAZBA010000159.1, read on the forward strand.
GGAGAAGCACGGAGAAGTGGTGGAGGCTCATTTGAAGATCGATACCGGCATGGGCAGATACGGGTTCCTGCCCTCAGAGTTCGACAAGATCTCCTCTGTCTATAGGTTCCTTGCGAGGATAAACGTAACGGGAATTTATACCCATCTGCCCTGCGCATTTTCCGCTCAAAAGAAAACACAGCAGCAGATTGATACTCTTGTAGAGACAGCGAAAAAGCTCAGAGATGCGGGATATAACCCGGGCTGTGTCCATGCTGCAAACTCCTCCTGTCTTTTTGGAAAATATAATCTGAAAGGTACCGACGCTGTGCGTATAGGCTCAGCCTTTACTGGACGTCTTTCCGGAAAAAACAACGCCGGACTTCAGAACGTAGGCTATGGCAGATGCGAAATCGCCGAAATCCGCTGGCTCCCGGAGGATCACACCATTGGTTACGGAAGTACCTATGTTGCAAAAAAGGCCATGCGGGCAGCCATCATCCCCTTTGGATACGCCGACGGTTTTGCTATCTCCAGGGACAGAGATATATTCAGACTAAGGGACAAGCTGCGCTATATTCTGGGGGACATAAGACTTCTCCTGAGGCGTAAGAGACTGTACGTTACGTTGAACGGCAAACGAGTTACAGTGCTTGGACATGTGGGTATGGTTCACACCACCATAGACATAACCGATATATCATGTAAAACAGGTGACGAGGTAATTTTCGACATAAACCCGCTCTACGCTTCCTCATCTCTTGAAAGAATATATGAGTAACGCCCCTCTGTTTGATGCCCTGATGGATTACGCGGGGGAGCGCACCCTGCGGCTCCATATGCCAGGACACAAGGGAAAACCCCTTTCCATGGAGCGCGAAGGATTTTTATCTTTTTTTGACTTTACGGAGCTTAAGAGAACCGGTAACCTTTACGGAGGAGAGGACATCATTTCCGAGGCAGAAAAGCTCTGTGCAAGGCTCTACGGTGCAGATGCCTGCATGTTCATGACAAACGGATCTACGGGAGGCATACAGGCGGCTCTGGGCAGCGCAGCTTCCGGCGGGAAAATCCTCTGCGACAGAAGCGCCCATAAATGTGTAACGGCAGCCTCGGCGCTGTATGACATAGAGACAGACTATATCCTGCCGGAACTTTCGGAGAAATGCGGTTTTGTGTTGTCCTTTGATATGGGAGAGCTTGAGAAAAAGCTGAAAAAAGAGCGCTACAACGCTTTTGTCCTTACAAGCCCCACCTACTACGGAGTAATTCATGATATTAAGGCGATCTCCGCCATATGCAAAGCTTACGGTACTTTGCTTATCACTGATAGCGCCCATGGCGCCCATTTTCCCGCCCTGGGGATCCCTTCGGCTATCGAACGGGGAGCGGATATTGCGGCTATATCAATGCACAAAACACTTCCTGCCTTGGGACAGTCGGCTATAGTGTTGTCCTCAAAGGACAGGATACGTGACATAAGGAGATTTGCCTCCCTGAGCAGCACTTCAAGCCCCTCATATGCTATTATGGCGTCGATTGACAAGGCGAGAGCGGATCTTGAGAGCTTCCCGGAGAGATATGTAAAGACAGCCTGCCTTGCCCACGACTTAAGGGAGTACCTTACGAGTTTTACGGATATTTGTATTCCATACATGGGGAAATCCTCTGATCCCTGCCGCCTGACAATTGATGTCACGGGACTGGGGATTACCGGATACGAAGCTTACAGCTTCCTTGAGGAGAGAGGCGTTGTATGCGAAATGGCGGACACCTGCTGCGTGATAATGATACTTACCTCATCGGACGACGATGAGGATTTAGAAAGACTCCGGCTTGCGCTTGTAGAGCTTAACGGCTTCAGAGGAGAGAAAAAGATCGCTCCAGTACCATTTACCCATCTGCCTAAGAGGATATGTTCTCCGAGAAAGGCGCTTTTGGGTGAGAGAAAAAGCGTCCCTCTGGGGGATGCCGAAGGGGAAATCGCCGCCGAAAGCGTAACCGTCTACCCTCCCGGCTGTGTTATTTTTGCTCCGGGAGAAGAAATTGATAAAATAGGCATTGAAATTTTGATAAATAATGGTTATAATATAAGTGACAAGATATATACTCAATTCGGATAAAGGGGGAAAACCAAAATGAAAATGATTCTTGCGATAATCAATCAGGACGATGCGAATCTCGTAACAAACGGACTTATGCACGAAGGGTACTCTGTTACAAAGCTGTCCACCACAGGAGGCTTCCTGAGAGCCGGAAACATGACAATACTCGTCGGCGTGGAGGATGACAAGGTAACAGCCGTAATTGATATAATCAGAAAGCATTCGCATAGCCGCAGGCAGGTTATACCTACAACCTCCGAGCTGGGAATGGGATTCTATCCCTCCATGCCTGTAGAGGTAACCGTGGGAGGTGCGACGGTATTTGTATTGGATGTAGATCATTTTGAGAGAGTCTGATGCATATAAAAAATGGCCGGGATGTACGCTTTACACAGCGGGCAGAGACGGGGAAGACCGTCTCAATGCCGCGCTGGAGCTGGCTTCGGGGCTTATTGAAGCCCACGGCGGCAATAAGAATGCCGTTCGCAGAGTCAGGGAACGCATACATCCCGATGTTGTCATGCTTGCAGACAGTGAAGAAGCTATAAAAGTTGACGATATAAGGGATATAAAGCGTGAATCCTTCGACGTACCCCATGAGGGAGGCGCAAAGGTGTTTATCATCCCCGAAGCCCAGAGGATGACGCCCCAGGCTCAATCATCCTTGCTGCTTATCACTGAGGAGCCTCCTGAGAGGGTGTTTTTTATCCTCACCGCGCCGGATATCCAGTCTGTTTTGCCCACGGTGCTGTCCAGATGCACTGTATTTCGGCTTTCCGGACAGGAGACGGAGAAACCGGAAGAAGACGACGCGACAGCTGAGTTGGCAAAGGAGCTGGCGCTTCTGTTCGCAGAGGGAAGCGAGTATATGATTGCACGCTTCACCTGGAACAATCAGAAGCTCAAGAAAAACGAAGCTGCCGGAATGCTTAAAGCGTTTCTGCTGTGCCTGCGTGACGCGGCGGCAATATCCTCGGGAGCGGATGA
>JAAZBA010000043.1 GCA_012514045.1 Clostridiales bacterium
CTCAGCTTGCTGTTCATCTCCGTAAATACAACAACTTCCCTATGCGGCCTCTTAACTGGAATTCTCCTAAAACTACTCTCTTTAATTTTTTGTGCCTCGGTGTAACATATCATTGACAAACCAACACCCCATTATTCTGCGACGTATCACCTCATCAGTCTCATGCTGCGGCACGCCGCATCATAAGACAGCTTCCCCATCAAGGGGAAGCCTCAGAACGGACTCTCTCCCCCTGAGTCTACGCACTGCAAGCAGTGCTGGGGGGGAACCGGCCCGAGACCGGAGGGTGATATCACAACCGTGGTGTGCGTATCTCCGGATCATATATGACATGCAGACCGTGACGGCGCGCCATGTCGAGCGCCTTTTCGTAGTGCTGACGTTCGGAGAGCCTCTCGGGCTGATGGGCGTCTACTCCTATTACCACGCTGTTGCCCACCTCTCCCGCTATGGAGAAAAATCTGTCGCAGGGGTACGGTCTGCCGTCCTTTATACCATAAAGATTGATTTCCAGAGGGACGTCTAATTTTTTCGCTTCAAGACAGAGCCTTGAGAAGTGCTTGCGGTATATTTCCTCCGGTCCTATAAAGGCTAACAGGTCCGGATGGGCAAGGCAGGTGAACACCCCCGTGCTCATGCCCGCTATCGTCTGATTTACATAGGCTTCAAGAAGCGCTTCGTTGTCGGTAGGTCTGCCGCAGTAGTGGGCGTCCTGTTCGTTGTCGAGAAAATGCTGGCCGAGGATCATATAATCCAAAGGGAAGCCGCCGAGGAATTCCATAAGAGAGGGGAATACGGCGGGATAGTATTCGGCTTCCACGCCGATAAGCAGCTTTATATCCTTTTTGTACTCCTCCCTCAGGCGGATCAGCGTGGAAAAATAGTCCTCAGTCTCCTCAAGTCCCATGCGGAATGTGGAGGTATAGTCGTTTGGAAAGGGCATCGGAGAATGGTCGGAAAATCCAAGGGTTTTAATGCCTGAGGAGATGGCGCGCTCGATATATTCTCTCTCGTCTCCCTCCGCGTGGCGACAGCGTACGGTGTGTGTGTGCAGGTTTGTAATCATTAATCTGTCCTTTTCTTTTGTTTTATCCTTTTATATACCAATAGGAGTGCATGCCGCTTAAGTATGTTAAAGCGCCACTGGGCATCTGAGTCAGGGCGTTAAAGACATTCATATAGTCTCCCGCTCCCATGGCGATTGAAACTGCGCCCAGAGTGCCGAAGAAGGAGAGGGAGGGGTTTATGAGAAAAATTAAAAAGGGGATAAAGCCGAACACGATGTTTGGGAGCAGTGACATGAACAAGAATCTTCCTTTTGTCATGTCCTCGAGCCCCACAACGAACAGCATCCCCTGTTTCAGGTTCTGGTATATGTATACATCCCCCTTAAAGCATATGGCATGGAGGAATTCATGGGGAAACATGGCGGCGGTGGCGGCAAGAACACCCCAGTCGCTGAAAACAAAACGCCCCGTCCTTAGGTATAGGATATAAAAACACAGCGCCATAACAGCTATCGCGGCGATATTGAGCCGTATGGCCAGAGATTTCATGCTCTGAGGCTCACGAAAGGGCACATACCCCTCTGGGTGTTCTCTTTGGGGAAGCGTGCTCTCGTCTCCCGAATATTTGCCCATGTAGTGAAGTCTCATTTCCGTTCTTTGCCTTTCCCCATAATATCATTCTTTCAATAATTATTATACCACTCTGCGTTATTGTTTTCAATGGTCAGCGTCCTCAATCATCTCCGTCAATTGCCCTTGAAATCGGGGATTTTGCAGTATATAATATAATCAAAATATAATTAAAATTAAGTATGAGGAGGATTTTCATGCCCCTATTTATAGTACATAACGATATAACAAAAATGAAAGTTGACGCCATCGTAAACGCCGCCAATTCCTCCCTTCTGGGAGGCGGCGGCGTGGACGGCAGCATACACAGGGCGGCGGGTCCCGCTCTTTTAGAGGAGTGCCGTCTTTTGGGCGGCTGCGAAACGGGAGACGCAAAAGTTACAAAGGGCTATAATCTCCCCTGCAAATATGTGATACACACCGTTGGCCCCGTATGGCGGGGCGGCAACCGGGGAGAGAGGGAGCTTCTATACTCCTGCTACCGCAGATCCTTGGCTCTCGCCCTTGAAAAAGGCTGCGAAACGGTGGCGTTTCCCCTTATCTCCTCCGGCGCCTACGGCTACCCCAAGGAGGAAGCCATGAACGTGGCGGTGGATGCCATCAGCGAGTTCCTGCAGAATAACGACATGACGGTATATATCGTGGTCTTCGACCGGGAATCCAGTGAGATAAGCAAGCGTTTTCAGGGGAAGTTTCCGGAGAAAACCGAAGAATCCGGCATAGCCGATGTATAGTTCTGCTGTTTCGGAAAGCGCAAGAACCGTTTGACGCTGTGAGTCCGGCTCTACAGGTTGATTCTCGCTGTGCTTCCACCGAACGGCGTCTTTTCCACCACGATCTGGCGATCGATTTTCTCCTTCAGCTCCGGCACGTGGGAAATGACGCCCACGAGGCGGTTGCCCTCCTGAAGTCCCGCCAGGGTATTGTAAGCCTGTGTCAGCGCGTCTGAGTCAAGGCTTCCGAAGCCCTCGTCCACAAACATGGTATCAAGCTTGATACCGGTAGACATGGCGATCTCGTCGGACAGTCCCAAAGCCAAAGCAAGGGACGCAAGGAATGACTCGCCTCCCGACAGGGTATTCACGCTTCTGACGGTGCCGTTTACGTGATCTATAATATCGAGTTCCAGGCCGCTTCTTGCCCTCATATCATCCGGGTTTTCCCTTCGCTTCAGGTCGTACTGTCCCCGGGACAGCTTTCTCAGCCTCAGGTTTGCCCGCTCAAGGATACGGTCGAAGTAAGCGCTCTGGACATAAGTCTCAAGCATCACCTTAGGCTTTCCCGTCAAGGTGCCGTTGGCGGTGTCGGACAGCGCTTTTAGCCACTTGTATTTCTCCTCCAGCTCCCCGAGTTTTGAGGATTCAGCCTCAATGTTCCGCAGCGCCTGCTTGTTTATAAGAAGTCTTGTGTGGATGTCTCTGTATTTCTCTTCCCGATCCTCTTTTTTTCTTTGGAGCTGCGCGTTTTTCTCCCGGATCGAGTCTATATCTGTTTCGGTCTGTCCGGAAATCTCCTCTTTAAGCCTGAGAATATGGGTTTCCGTTGCCGCGAGCTCTTTTTCAAAGCCGGAGATCGACGTCTCTGTTTTCTTGATTTCTGTTTCCTGCCGGGCGAGTTCACTTGAAAGGGATCCTTTCTCCTTCAAAGCCTCTTCCCCGGTCCTGTGGAGAAGCTTTTCTCTTATAGACTCTATACGCTCATCAAGAGACTTGATCGATGCTTCAAGGGCGGATTCTTTCTTTTCCGCCGCGTTTGCGTCCCTTTCGGAGGTCTCTCTCTCCCGCTCTTTTTTCGGGATAAGCGTATCAAGAGACGCCCTTCTCTTCTCCCTTTCGTCAATTCTCTTAAGCTCCCCGGCAAAACTTTTTGCATCTTCCTTCAGCTTCGATAAAGCTTCCCTCGCCTCGGCTAAAGCTTCGGGGATCGTGTATATTCCCGTCAGCTCTTTTCCTCTGTTTATGAGCTCCGCTTCCTTTGCGGAGATGTTGCCCTTCGCCGCATTCGCCTCGCCGCTTGCTTTCTCCCACTCTTTTCGGGCAGTTTCCGCAAGCTCTTTCGCGCTTTTTACCTCGGCTTCTGAGGGGGCGCTGTCGGACATACAGGCGGGCAGGGGATGACTGACAGAGCCGCATACGGGACAGGGCGCGCCATCCTCAAGCCTCGAAGCCATGATCCCCGCCTGCTCGTCTAAAAACGCCTTGTGAACACGGTCGTACTCTTGAGAAAGGCGCGTGGATTTTTCTTCCGCCTCCCTGTACATGCGCTGCAGAGAGCGCAGATTATTTTGCGCCGTCTCAAGAGATGATATGTCCTTAATATACTGATCTGTAAGCGAGATTTTTCGCTCCGCTTCCGCAAGGGAGCTTTTAATTTTTTCCTTTTCCTCTCCCACGTTCTCAAGCTCCCGGCGCTCCGCCTTGAGCTTTACAAGTTCTTCCGATAAATTAATCTGTGTCTCCCGGGCCGCTTTGCCGGCTTGAGAGGTTTTTTCTTTATCCTCCTGCCTGACGCTTTTCTCATTCCGCAGCCCCTCAAGTTCCGTATATGATGGCATGAGCAGCTCGATTTCGGCTATTTTTTTGCGCATTTCCGCTCTTTCCGGCTCACGCTCCGAATTCTGCTTCCGACGCTCTTCCAGCGCCCTGAGGGCTGTAGTTTTCTCCGCGTTCTCCCTTTCTCTCTGTTTAAGCTCGTTTTTTCCTTTGATATACTTCTCCGCCCTGTCAAGCTCCACCGCAGCCTTTTTTATATCCTCATCGATTTTTGAAAGCGCTTCCTCTGCTTTTTTGCTTTCCTCCTCATCATCACATATAATGTACCGGATAAGCTCCGCTGCGTCGGAAAATGATAACTCGTCCGTTTTCTTGACGCTTTCACTGAATAGAGAATCCCGCGCGCAGCGCACCTGGGAGATATCTCTCCTGATGTGTTCCAAAGCCTTATCCATCTGAGCGGCGATCCCGGAGGAGTCCTCTTTAAGTCTGTCCTGGAGCGTCTCAAACATGGACGTACCGAAGATATCCCTGAAAATCTCCTGGCGTTCCTTGGTGTCAGCCTGGAGCAGTTTGCGGAAGTCACCCTGGGATATCATTGCCACCCGGGAAAACTGCTCTCTTGTCAGGCCTATTATCTTCTGTACCGAATTATCCACATCTTTTATCCCTGTTTCCTCCCGTCCGTCTGGGTGTTTCAGGACTGCGGAAGGTGATTGTGTGGTTGTTCCGGTTCCTCTCAGCCTTGTTCTTTCGTATTCGGGGTTGCGGTTTATCACATAGGTTTTGTCCTTATACATGAAAGTGAGTTCCACATAGGTGGGGTCATCAAGGCTCGCGTACTTCGATCGGAGCATGGAGGGCTGTCGGCTGTCGCCGCTGGCCTCGCCGAACAAAGCGAATGTTATCGCGTCGAATATTGAGGTTTTTCCCGCTCCCGTCGGTCCTGTGATAAGGTAAAGCCCTCTCTCCCCCAGTTTCTCAAAATCGATCTCCTGGGTTCCCGGGTAGGGTCCGAAGCCGGACATTATAAGCTTAAGAGGTCTCATTTCTATGCCTCCCGTATTGATTCAATTAGGTTTCTTGTGTACTTCCGCTGGACATCACTCATCCTACGGTTGTTCTGATATTCGTAAAGCTCGTCAAACAGCTCAAGAGGGGACTTTCTCTCTATATCCCCCACGTCCTGGAGCTGCCGGTCTTCCCTTGTGCGGGTGTTGTCGTATTCAAGCGTTATTATATTGGGATAAAGCGAGCGGAGCCGTCCTATAGCCCCGGGGATATCCTCCTCATCCGTCAGGATGATCCGGAGGTAATCTTCGCTTTTCTCTCCCTCGGAAACATTTTTAAATGAACCCCTGATTTCCCTCAGATCCCGCATAGGGGTCAGGGGAACGGTGCGGACGGTAAGATTCCCCTTTTCCCGAAGTTCCGCCACCGTCACGCTCTTTATGTGGTTTGCCTCCGAGAAAGAGTATTTGAGGGGAGTTCCGCAGTATCTTATTTTCTCCGAGGCGATATTCTGTGGTCCGTGGATATGCCCCAGCGCCACATAGTCAAAGACGTCAAACAGGGAAACGTCCACATTGTCGATTCCTCCCACGGATATCTCCTCCGATTCGCACTTTTCCGCTCCCGTCACAAACTGGTGGGCAAGGAGCACGTTCCTCCCGTCAGTGTCGATGTCCGCGCTTCCGAGGGCTGCCCTCACCGCGTCTGTGTAGCTCTCAAGCTCCTCCTCCGGGAAGAACCGCCTTACGCTTATGGGCTTTATAAAGGGCAGCATGATTATCCTGACATCGCCGTACTCGTCCGAAATGGTGTATGACTCTGTCTTCCCGCTGTATACGGGGGAGATATGGATGCCGGAGCGGTTCATGAGCCTTCCTCCGAAGGACAATCTCTCCGGGCTGTCATGGTTTCCGCTTATGATAAACACCTTGAGCGCTCTGCTTGACAGCTCAAAGAGGAAATCGTCGAAAATCGTCACCGCTTCCCCGGATGGGACGCTTTTATCGTAGATATCGCCGGAGATCAGCACCGCCTCCGGCTGCTCGGAGTCGATAATATCAAGGATTTGCCGGAGGATATATATCTGATCTTCTGTAAGCGATACCTCCCGCAGCCGCTTCCCCAGATGCAGGTCCGAAAGATGAATGAATTTCATAAGCGCCTCCGCTTTTTTTATAGTTGTTCTATAATTATATCAAAAAACGGCGCTTTGTTCAATACAACCCCGCTAAGGCATTATTATAATGTTGCGAACGGCTCCGGTTTGTGGTAGTATATCGGTAAATGATAAAGATAAAGGAGAAATGCTTTATGAGACCGACGATGCGGATAACGGCGGCGGGAGATTATCTCGAATACAGAAGAATGCCCGAGGATTACGAGGGATTTCGTGAGCTTTCCGATTTCATCAAGCGGGGCGACGCAAGATTCTTTAATCTTGAGACTACTTTCCCCGACAAGGACAGTTGGGGAAGCCAGTTCTATGGAGGAGTTTATCTCCGTTCCGAGGAGAGCATGCTTGAAGATGTGAAAAGATACGGCTTCAATATCCTCTCCTTTGCCAACAACCACACCCTGGACTATTCTTACGGCGGTATGATCCGCACCCTTGAGAAGGTGCGCGAGGCGGGGCTCCCCCAGGCAGGCGTGGGCATGAACCTTGACGAGGCGGCGGCGCCCGCCTATGTGGACACAAAAAACGGCAGCGTGGGTCTGATCGGCGTTGTCTCCACCATGATGAACGTGTCCGCTATGGCAGGCCGCCAGTCGAGACGTGTGCTCGGCCGTCCCGGCGTCAACGGACTGAGGATAGACGAATGGGTGAACGTGACGCCGGAGCAGTATGAAGTGCTTCAGGAGATAGTAGAGCAGAGCGCCATGAACGGTCAGGCAGATATATCCCGGTCTGAAGGCTTTACCCTTCAACTTCCCGAGGGCACACTTGCGCTGAAGCTTACAAACTTCAGGCGTTCCAGCCACACTTCCTACGAGACACATCCAAACAAAACAGACATGAAGCGCATCGTAGACAGCATCGGCGTTGCCCGCTCCCAGTGCGACTATGTCATCGTCAGCCTCCACTCCCATGAGGTGGGCGGCAGAAGCAAGGAGAATCCCGGAGATTTCCACAGGGAATTCGCGAAGAAATGCATTGACGCTGGAGCCTGCGCCGTCATCGGCCACGGTCCCCACCTTTTGCGCCCGGTGGAGATGTACAAGGGCTGCCCAATTTTCTACTGCCTTGGCAACTTCGTGTTCAGAGAGGAGATCGCTACCTGCGCGCCGGAGGATCAGTACGAAAAGTATGGCGTAACCTCCGATACCCCCATGGACGAGCTCTACAACATCCGTACAAAAGGTCACACAAGGGGACTTATGCACGACAACAGAATGCTGGAGGCGATCGTACCCTGTATTGAGGTTTCGGACGATCGGGTGACAAAAATTGAGCTCATGCCCATATCTCTTGGCATTGGGCTTGAGTACTACCAGATGGGCATTCCGGTTCCGGACTACACAAGAGGAATAATAGAGCGGCTTGCCGCCATGTCCGAGCCTTACGGTACCAAAATCATAACCCGGAAGGACGGCATCGGCGAGATAGTACTGGAGTGATAAAACAATGGAAAGAATATTTACAAGGATCGACACCCTCTTTGAGGAATACAAGTCCTTTTGGATATCAATGTGTAGTATTGAAGCAAGAAGCTGCGACAGGGATGACATAAACCGCCTATGCGACCTTATTGAGGAGTTTTCTCTTCGCAAAGGTTTTCATGTGCTGCGGCAGATCCATGAGGAAGCCGGAGACGCCATGGTGATCACCTTCCAAGGAAAAGAAGATCTGTCTCCCGCTACTCTTCTTGCCCACATGGATACGGTGCATAAAAAAGGCGTTTTCGGCTCTCCCGCTGTGACGGAACGCAATGGGATACTGTACGGTCCCGGCGTGGTGGACTGTAAAGGCGGCATCGCCTGCGCTCTGCTTACAATGGACGCAATGAGAGCGCTTGAGGGGGAGCGCAGGACAATAAAGCTTATCCTCAACTCCGACGAAGAATCGGAGGAATATATCGGCGACGGTGCGAGGGACTTTATTGTAGCACACGCTTTGGGCTCTGTCGCGGTGTTTAACTGCGAGACCGGCCGCCCGGGGCAGCTTACTGTGGGCAGAAAGGGTATACTCAAGGTAAAGATCACCACCAAGGGAACCGCGACCCACGCCGGAAACGCATACTTTACGGGACACAGCGCCATAAGGGAGATGGCGCGGGTGGTGCTTGAGTTGGAGGCGGGCAGCGAGACCGATGGAGTTACTTACAACTGCGGCCTTATCCAAGGGGGGACAGCTTCAAATATCGTACCCGACAGCTGCGCCGTGACGGCGGATATAAGATTCTATGACGAGGCGGGAAAACGCAGAGCTTTTGAGCATCTGGATAAGACAATGGCAGGCTGCCATGACACCCGCTCAGGATATGAAATCATCAAATGCCGTCCCGCCATGGAGGATACGGAGGATAACCGCCGGCTGTTTAAGCTTATGAAGGATATGGGTAAAAAGTACGGCCTTGAGGAGCTTGAGCCTTTTGTAAAGGGCGGCGGCAGCGACTCTGCCTACACAGTGGCGGCGGGGCTTCCAACGGTCTGCTCCGTAGGTCCCACCGGTATGTATGAGCATACCACAAGAGAGCAGGCTGATATAGCTTCACTGCCCGGAAGAGCGAAACTCCTCTCAGCCTCTATAACAGCGCTGTAGAGTAATAATTGATGTAAAGGGACAGCTCCCGTGTGTGAAGCTGTCCCTTTTATGTTACCTTTTCCCGTCGCTATCAGCCTTCGTCATAACACATGAACTCATTTAAAAGCGTGTGTTTTTTCTTGCTATACCCGGTGGATTATGATATAATATATAATGATATTTTATTGACATAGTGAGGTGACCGCAGTGGCGGAGGCCAAGACAAACGCTATGAGGATTGTTGAGAAAGCAAAGGTAAATTTCTCTGTGCTTTCCTATGAGGTGGGAGACTCTCTCGACGGAGTGACAGCGGCCGAAAAGCTGGGAAGAGGGGTTGAAGAAGTCTACAAGACCCTTATCGCCAGAGGCGCGAAGAAGGAAATCTATGTCTTTATCATTCCCGTGGCGGAGGAGCTGAATCTCAAGCTGGCGGCCAGATCCGTGGGAGAGAAAAACATGGAGATGGTCCGCCTTGACGAGCTTTTGGGGCTCACCGGCTATATTCGCGGCGGCTGCTCCCCCATAGGCATGAAAAAGAGATACCGCACGGTTATCGATTCCTCCGCGCAGTCAAGGAACACAGTGATAGTAAGCGCCGGGAAACGGGGGCTGCAGCTTGAAATGGATCCTCGCGACCTGGCAAACCTTACGGGAGCCTCATTCGATAAAATTATTTTTGATAAATAACATAAAGGAAAATATATAGAAATGGAAGCTATTACCTCGATTCTCACAAAAACCGTGGCCGATGCCTTTGAAAAGTGCGGTTACGACGGCTCAAACGTCACCGTAACCACCTCCGACAGGCTGGATCTCTGCCAGTTCCAGTCAAACAGCGCCTTCGCCGCATCAAAGCGGGCGAAAAAGCCCCCCTTCGTTGTGGCGGAGGAGGTTTCAAAGGCGCTGGGAGAAAATCCCATATTCGAAAAGGCGGAGTTTGCTAAGCCCGGTTTTATAAATCTCACCCTTACCGACGAATATCTTGTAGCCCATACAAATAAAATCATATCAGACGAGCACATGGGCATCGTTCAGGCTGAGCGCCCGGATAAAATCATACTGGACTACGGCGGACCAAATGTGGCGAAGCCCCTCCATGTGGGACATCTCCGCCCCGCCATCATAGGAGAGGCTATCAAACGTATCGCTATTGCCTGCGGTCATACCGTCATCGGAGATATCCATTTAGGTGACTGGGGGCTTCAGATAGGCCTCGTTATCGCCGAACTCAGCGAGCGCTATCCCACGTACGCCTGCTTTACAGATGATTTCACCGGAGACAAGAGCGAAGTCCCGGAGATAACCCCGGAGGAGCTGACGGAAGTGTACCCCTTCGCGTCAAACAGAGCGAAGGAGGACAGAGAATTTTCCCTCAAAGCCCGGGTAGCCACAGCTGAGCTTCAAAAGGGCAGGGAAGGTTATATAGCCCTCTGGAAAAAGATTATGAAGGTTTCATTAAAGGAGATGCGCAGGGAGTACGACAAGCTCAACGTGCATTTCGACCTTTGGTACGGCGAAAGCGACGCGGAGCCCTATGTGCCCGAGCTTCTGAAAATTCTCACAGAAAAAGGCCTTCTCCGCGAAAGCGAGGGGGCGATGGTAGTGGACGTGCAGGAGGAAACGGACAAGGCTCCCATGCCTCCCGTTATCATAAAAAAATCAGATGATTCCAACATTTACGCCACCACAGACCTTGCCACTATTCTCCAGCGTTATCATAAATTCGCCCCTGATAAAATGTGGTACGTCACCGACAAGCGCCAGGAACTCCACTTTACCCAGGTGTTCCGCTGCGCGAAAAAGGCGCAGCTTGTGCCCGATGAGGTGGAATTCGGCCATTTCGGCTTCGGCACCATGAACGGCAAAGACGGCAAGCCCTACAAGACCCGCGACGGCGGAGTCATGAGGCTTGGCGACTTCATAAAGACGGTCATTGATGGCGCCCTTGAAAAAATGACGGAGTCCGATTACGTAAGCGACGAGGACATGGAGGAAAACGCCCGGAGGATCGGCGTTGCCGCCATCAAGTTCGGCGACCTTATCAACCATCGGGCAAAGGACTACATCTTTGATATCGACAAGTTCCTCTCCTTCGAGGGAAAGACCGGAACATATATCCTCTACACCGTAACGAGAATAAACTCTATCCTCAAGAAGCTGGGGATAGACCCCTCCGAGAGCCGCGCCCTTAATGGGATTTATACGGAAGCGGAGAGAGAACTCCTTCTGAAGCTCTCCCTTACCACAAACGTATTCGCCAGATCCCTCAGCGAAAAGGCTCCCAACTACATCTGCGAAAACCTTTTCGACATCGCTTCCCTTTTCTCTACCTTCTACCACGACAGCCGTATCATTGACGAGCCGGATGAGGAGAAGAAGAGCTCCTGGATTGCCCTCATGCTCCTTACAAGGAAGTTCCTCTGCCATTCTCTTGACGCTCTGGGCATCGAGACGGTGGAATCGATGTAGAATAATTGAGATTGAGCCTCAAAGAGGCTCAATCTCCAATAACTTTTATAAGCACCCGCTTCGTTCTCTTTCCGTCGAACTCATAGTAGAATATCTGCTCCCAGGTGCCGAAGTCAAGCTTTCCGTCCGTTATGGCGACAACCGTTTCACGTCCCATGATCGTACGCTTGAGATGGGCGTCCGCGTTGTCCTCAAAACCGTTGTGGCGATACTGGGAATATGGTTTTTCCGGGGCTAGTCCTTCGAGCCATTTCTCAAAATCGGCATGGAGCCCGCTCTCGTCGTCGTTTATAAATACGCTGGCGGTGATATTCATGGCGTTTACAAGCACAAGCCCCTCCTTTACCCCGGAGTCACGGACGGCTTTTTCCACATCGGGGGTGATGTTCACAAGACCTCGTCTTGTGGGAAGATTGAAATGAAGCTCTTTTCTGAATGATTTCACGATATAACACTCTCTTTCTTATAATAATATACGATAATATACGGAGGTAATATATGGAATTTCAGGAACTGATATCCCGCGCCAAGGCGGTTGTGGGACACCGCGAGCTGTCGGAGACAGCCGACGTGGGAGAAGTAGCCGCGGCGATCCTTTCGGGAAACGGCAACGTATACGTGGGAGTATGCATGAACGTCACCTGCTCCATCGGCTTCTGCGCGGAACATACCGCCGCTTCCGCCATGGTAACCGCCGGCGAGAGCCACATAGTGAAGGTCGTAGCCATTGACGAGGAGGGCAACATACTCGCTCCCTGCGGACGCTGCCGTGAGATGATGAACCAGCTTGACGACAGAAACTCCGAAGCCCTTGTAATGGTGGCTCCCGACAAAGTGCTAAAGCTCTCCGAGCTTCTGCCCTACGACTGGCGGAAGACATGGTAATGAAGAAAAACCGTCCGTTTACCCAAAGAAAACCCCGAGTTACGGTTATGACCGAGGGTGTAATCTGGAAACAGGTGCTGCTTTTCGCGGTGCCCATACTGCTTTCAAATCTTTTGCAGCAGCTCTATTACACCATGGGTTCGATTATCGTGGGACAATTCGTCGGCAAGGTAGCCCTTGCCGCCGTGGGCAACTCTGGTATGATAACTAACCTGTTCATCGGCTTCTTCGTAGGTCTCAGCACCGGCGAAGGAGTTATCATATCCCGATACTACGGCGCGGGAGACATAAAGACTCTTCATGACGCCGTACATACATCTGTAGCCCTCGCCATAGTGTCGGGCGTTGCCATAGGCGCGGTTGGATTTATCTTCACCCCGACGATTCTGCGGCTTATCGACACCCCTCAGGATGTATTCGAACAGTCGGTGGGGTATCTAAGAATTGTCTTTGCCGGCACCGTCTTCACTACCATATATAATATCGGCGGCGGTATTATGAGGGCTATCGGCGATTCAAAGCGCCCCTTGTACTATCTTGCGGTGTGCAGCGTCATCAATATTGCGCTCAGTATTCTTTTTGTGAAAGCGTTTGACATGGGCATAAACGGCGTAGCCTACGCAACGGTTATCGCCCAGGCTATATCCGCTGCCCTTGTGATGATAAGCCTTATCCGCACCACGCTGCCTGTGAGAGTAATTATAAAGCATATAAGGATAAATGTCAAAAGGCTTGCGGAGATCGTAAAAATCGGCATTCCCGCCGGTTTACAGTCCGTGGTTATAAATCTTTCAAACATTATCATCCAGTCTTTTATAAACGGCTTCGGCTCCACGGCTATGGCGGGCTTTACCGCCGCCAGCAGGATAGACTCCTTTGTTTTCATGGTGCTCAACGCCCTTGCCCTCACTGTCACCACCTTTGTGGGGCAGAACGTGGGAGCCGGGCAGCTGGAGAGAGCCAAAAGGGGCTCAAGGGTGTGTATTCTACTAAGCGCCGGTCTTACGCTTGCGACGGGACTGTTTTTAGCCTCCTTCTCCCGCTTTTTTATCTCCCTTCTAAACGGGGAGCCGGATGTGGTAGAGTACGGAAGCCAAATAGTGCGTATATTCGGCACCTGCTACATCCTCCACGCCATCCCCGAGGCTATGTCCGGCTCCATGCGGGGCGCCGGCTCCTCTTTCATTCCGATGCTCATAAGCCTTCTCACCTTATGCGTGTTCAGGGTGGCTTATCTCTATGTACTGGTGCCGATTTTTGATAACATACACGTTATAACCTGGTGCTATCCTGTGTCCTGGGTATTGAATACAATAGTATTCTCAATAGTCTATTTCAAGGGCGACTGGCTTCGCCGCCATGAAAAGGCGGAAGCTGTGTAAAATTTAGGAGAGACTTTAATTATGCTGAGCGCTGTATCAAAGCGAAATCTCAATGATATGACTGAGGGTGTCATCTGGAAACAGGTGCTGCTTTTTGCGGTGCCCATTATGCTGTCGTACCTTCTGCAGCAATTCTATAACACTGTAGACTCCATTGTGGTGGGACAGTATGTGGGCAAATTTGCTTTGGCTGCCGTGGGAAGCACAGCCTCCACCATAAACCTGCTTATCGGATTTTTCGTAGGACTAAGCGCCGGCGCGGGAGTCGTCATATCCCAGGCCTTCGGCAACAGGGACTACAAGTCTCTCCATGATGCGGTGCACACCGCTATAGCGCTGGCGATATTATCCGGCATCGTGCTGGGCGTCATAGGCGTTATCGCTGTCCCCTGGATACTCAACCTTATCAATACCCCCGAGGATGTTTTCGGGATGGCAGAAAGCTACCTGAGAATAACCTTCGCCGGATTGATTTTCACCACCATCTACAACATCGGCAGCGGTATCCTAATGGCCACCGGAGACTCAAAACGGCCTCTCTACTATCTCGCTATCGGCAGCGTCCTCAACATATCCCTGAACCTCTTGTTTGTTATCACTTTCAACATGGGCGCAAACGGCATGGCCTATGCAACCGTCATCGGACAGGCGGTGAGCGCAGTCCTTGTTATGATAAACCTTGTCCGCACCACCCTGCCCTACAAAGTTACGCTAAAAAACATAAAAATCTATTGGGTACAGCTTAAAACTATCGTCCGTATCGGCATACCGGCAGGGATTCAGTCCATTGTTGTGTCCTTGTCAAACGTCATAATCCAGTCATATATCAACAGTTTCGGCTCCACGGTCATGGCGGGCTTTACCGCCGCCAGCAAAATAAATTCTTTCATCTACATGCCCTTCAGCGCCGTTGCCCTCGCCGCTACCACCTTTGTGGGGCAGAATGTAGGCGCGAAAAAGCTTGACAGGGTAAAGAAGGGTATTCGCACATGTGTCGTCATGGGCGCGGTTGCGGCAATCGCGGCGGGCTGGCCCGCGGCGCTGTTTGCCCGTCCTATGGTGTCACTTTTGAATACGGACCCGGAGGTTGTGGCCTGCGCTTCTACAATTGTCCGGATTCTGTCCACATTTTACTTCATCTTCGCTATAGGCGAAGTGCTAAACGGCGTAATAAAGGGAGCGGGAACCTCAATCCCCCCAATGATTATCTCCCTGTCCACCATGTGTGTGTTTAGAATTATATGGCTGGCCATACTTGTTCCCATGACAGAAAACGTAAACGTCATTACCATCTGCTATCCCGTCAGCTGGGCTTGCGCCAGCGTTGTATTTATAATCTATGCCCTGAAAGGCAAATGGCTTAAAAAACACGAAGAGGCTATCGGTATGTCCGAAGCCAAAACAATCATAAATTAAAGGAGACGATTTATCAATGCGCGGCAACATTTCCATTTCCGGCGAAAACATGTTCCCAATCATAAAAAAGTGGCTCTATTCGGAGAAGGATATCTTCATTCGTGAGCTCACCTCCAACTGCTCCGATGCCATAACGAAGCTTATGGCCATAGGCTCCGACGAGGAGACCTACCGCATCAACGTAAGGATCGACACGGAGAAGAAGACGCTGTCCTTCGAGGACAACGGCATCGGCATGACTGCCGAAGAGGTTGACAAATACATAAATCAGGTTGCGTACTCCGGCGCCAAGGACTTCTTCGAGCGCTACAAGGGAGAAAACGAGGAGTCAAGCCCCTCAGCACAGATCATCGGCCACTTCGGCCTCGGCTTTTATTCCGCGTTCATGGTGTCAAAGAAGGTGTCAATCGACACACTCTCCTTTGCCGAGGGCAGCGAGGCTGTACACTGGGAGAGCGAATCCGGACTGGAGTATGAAATGACTCCCTCGGACAGAGAAGTCAGAGGCACAACGGTGACTTTGGAGCTTGACGAGGACAGCGAGGAGTTCCTCGACAAGTGGAAGGTCAGGGAGGTGCTGGCAAAGTACTTCCGTTTCCTGCCCACCCCCATATATCTGTCAAGCGACAAGGACACGGTGCCCGCGGAGCATCCCATAAATGAAAAGGAGCCCCTCTGGCTCAAGGCTCCCAAGGACTGCACCGAGGAGGAGTACAAGAGTTTTTACCACGATGTGTTCTTTGACAGTGAAGACCCCCTCTTCTGGGTGCATCTCAACATCGACTACCCCTTCCGCCTGAAGGGCATACTCTATTTCCCGAAACTTAAGCATGAGCTTGAGTCCATTGAAGGACAGGTAAAGCTCTACTGCAACAGAGTCTTCGTGGCGGACAATATAAAGGAGGTCATTCCGGAATATCTGCTGCTGCTGAAAGGCTGCATCGACTGCCCCGATCTGCCGCTTAACGTATCCCGCTCCTTCCTGCAGAACGACGGCACCGTGGCGAAGCTTTCCTCTCACATCACGAGAAAGGTCTCCGACCGCCTCACCTCCATGTTCAATACCGAGCGTGAGACTTATGAGGGCTATTGGGAGGACATCAATCCCTTCGTGAAGTACGGCTGTCTCAGGGATGAAAAGTTCTATGAAAGAGTGCAGAAGGCTATAATCTTCCGGGATCTTGACGGCAATTACAAAACGACCGAGGAGTATCTTGAGTCCAACGCAAAGACAGAAACCGAGGACAGGACAACAGCGGAGGGCAAGACAGAGCAAAGGACTGTTAAGACGGTCTACTATGTCTCCGATGAGAGGGTACAGGCCCAGTATATCTCAATGTTCCGCGCAAACGGCCTTTCAGCCGTGATTCTCAATCACATGCTGGACAACCACTTCATTTCCTTCCTTGAGTATAAGCTCACCGATGTGCGTTTCCGCAGGATCGACTCCGATCTGACCGATCTCACCGGAGAGAGCGCAGATGAGATAGACACATCTTCCCTTGAAACTCTTCTCGGCGAGATATCCCCCGACATGAAGACGGAGAGCGCCCATCTTTTGGCAGGCGCCGCTCCACTTGTGGTCACACTAAGCGAGGAAGGCAGAAGATACGGCGAAATGAGCCGCATGTTCGGCTCAAACCCCGCAATTGCGGACATGATAAAGGAAGAATACCGGCTTGTTGTCAACAAGTCACACCCCGTCATCGTTTCCCTCGTAAAGCTTCTCTCGGAGGGCAGATATGACGACGCGAAGCTTATCGCGACCCAGGCTTACGACCTTGCGAGACTTGCCCAGCGTCCCCTTGACGCGGAAGAGATGACGGCGTTTATTGAAAGAAGCTGCGAAATCCTTAATAAACTTATGTAAAGAAGGTCATACCATGAGCTATCAGGGCAAGACGGTGCTTATCACCGGCGGCGCCTCGGGAATGGGGCTTCTGTGCGGCCAATGCTATGCCCGTGAGGGCGCAAAGGTGGCGCTGGTGGACATAAACGGCGAGGAGCTCAGCCGCAGAGTGGAGGAGATCCGCGCCTATCCCGCCGAGTGCGTCGGCATATGTATAGACATACGCGACTACCCAAGCGTTGAAAAGGCAAGGGACGAGGTGGTGGAGCGCTTCGGCTCCATTGACCTGCTGATAAACTGCGCCGGAGGGGCGGAGTGCCGTATCCTCAACGTCCATGGGGAGTTCCACGAGCTGCCCATCGATGTATTTGACTTCGGCATCGATCTGAACCTGAAGGGCGCCGTGTACTTTGACCATGCGGTGCTTGCCCAGATGGCAAAGCAGAACAGCGGAGTTATAATCCACCTGGGATCAATCACAGGCTATGAGGGCAGCGCAAACAACGTGGCATACGCCGCCTCAAAGAGCGCCCTCATGACAGGCGTCACAAAGTCCATCGCTCAGGCGGGAGCGAAATACAACGTCAGATGCGTTTGCATCGCCCCGGGGCCTGTGCTTACGCGTCCCGGCATGGCAAACATGAAGACAATGATGGGCAGAGCGGCGGAGCCTCAGGAGATAGTTGATTTGATCATGTACGCCGCCAGCGATAAGGCAGCATTCATGACCGGCAACTATATCCTCATAGACGGCGGCCGTCACCTGTTCCAGATGTAGAGGAGGATACGGTATGATATATAAACCCACCTTCCTTAACCAGAACAGACCTCTCAATTGCTGCATGATACAGTCAAGAACGGCGCTTGAAGCCTCGATCACCATAAGAAACGGAGCTTTCGACGGCTGCGATGCCTATGGGTATCAGTACTGCAAGCTGAACAAAGCGGAGCGAAATGAGGAGACATTAAAGAGAATTTTCTCCTACGCCGATGGGAAACCCATATATGTTACAAACTACCGGGCTTCCGAGTCCGCGGGGCAGTCTGATGAGGAGCTTTTTGAAGACATGACGCTCATGCTCGACTGCGGCGCCACCCTTGTGGATATGATGGGAGACTACTTCTGCCGTACCGAGGGAGAGCTTACCATGGATAGAGCGGCGGTGGAGAAGCAGAAGGAGTATATAAAGCTGATCCACGACAGAGGCGGCGAAGTACTCATGTCCTCCCACGTGCTGAAGTACACCCCGGCGGAGCGGGTGCTGGAGATAGCGATGGAGCATCAGAGCCGTGGCGCGGACATTTCGAAAATCGTCACGGCGGCAAACTCCGTAGAGGAGGAGCTGGAAGCGCTCAGTATCATAGCCATGCTGAGAAAGAAGCTTGATATACCTTTCCTTTTCCTGTGCGGGGGAAGCCATACCCAGCTTGTACGCACCGTAGGTCCCGCTCTGGGGTGCGTGATGTGGCTCAGCGTGCAGCGGCATGATGAGCTGTCCACAAAGGTTCAGCCTCTGACAAGAGCCATAACCCAGATACGCGACAATTTTTCCTGGACACAGAGATAGCATGTATTCCTGAATCTTTTTTAAACCGCTCGCCTTGCGGGCGGTTTTCCATACAAAAGAAGGACAAAACTCCGGCGGTTCCGTCCTTCTTTTGTTTTTCTGTATGGGTCACATTATTACACTATTTCGGCGGCTAGCAGCTCCTCCGCCATGCGCATGGACAGGGCCGCGTCTTCAATGGTGCAGAGGGGGGCGCGACCGTCCCGCAGCGCCGCCACGAAATCCTCGTTCTC
>JAAZBA010000274.1 GCA_012514045.1 Clostridiales bacterium
AATCTCTTTGAGATGTTGCAGAAGTCTTATATCGGTAGCAAACTTAGATGCGCTTTGGGCAATACCTGAAAGTGTGGCAAGTATCTGAGAGTCTATTTTTCTTGAATAGGTCTGACCTGAAACAGGTACAACAGAAGAAAAGCCCATGTATGACGCGATTTTTCTCTCAAGGCTCCTTACCTTCTCCTCATCGCCGGAGAACAGTTCCATAAAGCTTGCCTGGGTACCGGTTGTTCCCTTAGAGCCCAGAAGACTTAGTCCCGCCAGTCTGTATCTGAGCTCATCGAGATCCATCAAAAGCTCATTCATCCAAAGAGTAGCTCGTTTTCCTACCGTTGTAAGCTGTGCAGGCTGGAAATGGGTAAAGCCGAGGGTCGGAAGGGATTTGTAATGTTCGGCAAATTTTGCGAGACGAGACAGAAGAAGACAGAGCTTTGTCTCCACTATTTTGAGACCTTCTTTAATCTGTATTATATCAGTGTTATCGCCTACATAGGCGCTTGTTGCTCCGAGATGTATTATCGCTTTTGCCTTCGGACATTGAAGGCCATAGGCATAAACGTGAGACATGACATCATGGCGAACCTGACGCTCACGCATCTCCGCATCTTCATAGTTAATGTTGTCTGCATTGCTCTCAAGCTCTGCAATCTGCTCATCTGTTATTTCAATTCCGAGTTCCTTTTCTGCCTTGGCAAGAGCAATCCAAAGCTTGCGCCAAGTACGAAACTTCATATCAGAAGAAAATATATACAGCATTTCTTTGCTTGCATATCTCGTGGATAATGGACTCAGATAAACGTCATTCATTCTCTTTGACCTCTTCTTTCTTAAAAAACACATTAAAGGCGACACCGATGCCGATGCCGCCATTTTTATATTAAAAATGCTTTATCTAAGCTCACTTATGAATTTCTCAAGCCTGTCAAGACCGATTCCGATACTTTCCATTGAAGCAGCATATGACCATCTTACATAGTTTTTAATTCCAAAACCGGAACACGGCACTAATGAAACAAGACCTTTTTCAAGGAAAAGCTGTGCGAAATCATCGTCGTTTTTTATCACTGCATCACCGTGACTTTTACCTATAAGTTCAGAAATGTTCATCATTACATAGAATGCGCCCTCAGGCATTATACAGCTTATGCCTTCAATAGAGTTGAGACGGGGAACCATATAGTTCCTTCTCTTTTCAAATTCGGACTTCATGTATGATATCCCATCCTGGGAGCCGCACAGCGCTTCGATTGAGGCCATCTGTGATATAGTGGAGGGAGCGGATGTTGAATGGCTCTGAAAGTTGGCAATCATACTTGCAATGTTTTTTCCTGAAAGGGAATATCCTATCCTCCAGCCTGTCATGGCATATGACTTTGAGACGCCATTGATAAGTACAACCATATCACGATACTTTTTATCTATGGCACCCATTGAAACAAATTCGCGTCCATCGTAACAAAGCTTATAATATATCTCGTCGGCTATGACATATATTCCCTCTTCATAACAAACCTCGAGGATTAACCTAAGATCTTCTTTTGAATAAAGCATCCCTGTGGGATTTGAAGGATTATTAATAACAATAGCTTTTGTTCTCGGTGTAATCGCAGCACGTATCATTTCGGCTGAAGCTTTGAAGGAGTCGGATTCCTTTGTATGGACTATTACCGGTATAGAATTAACCATTCTGACCATTTCGTAATAGCTTACCCAGTAAGGTGCGATTATGATAACCTCGTCGCCTGGATCGGTAAGACACTCAAGGGAGAGAAAAACACTGTATTTAGCTCCGCTTGATACAACAACCTCATCCGGGATATAATCAATTCCCAGGTCATTGTTCAAACGGTTACAAACAGCTTTTTGAAGCTCCAACATGCCCGCCGCAGGAGTGTATCTTGTAAAGTTGTCGTCAATTGCCTTATGGGCTGCGTTTTTTATATTATCGGGAGTGTTGAAATCGGGTTCGCCTGCCGCAAAACCAACCACATCATACCCTTCAGCTTTCATTTTCTTGAACTTCGAATCAATTGCCAAAGTCGTAGATGCTTGAATTACACTTGCTGTTCTTGATGGCTGTTTTAACATAGCATTCCTCCGCGCTTTCCTATAAAGTAAGACAAATGATTATTCCGGCTTATTCTCCCGCATTACAGCATTCTCTATCGCTTTCGCAAGTTGGTCAGGACAAGAGGTATTTTTATGCCCACACTTTATACCCTTGATTCTTGCTATGGCTTCGTTTACCCCCATACCATCTATAAGACGTGAAACACCTTGAGTATTTCCACTGCAGCCGCCGATGAAAGAAACGTTCCCGATTCTATCATTTTCGATTTCGAAAGAGACGCTCTTAGAACATACACCGCTTACCTTAAAATTATACGTCATAATTATATTCTCTCTTATTATTGTATTATAGCATATAAAGCACAATTTGACTATAGTAAAAGTTTTAAACTTCATCATGCAAAATATAGTTGCATATGTATTGTTTGACGGAAACAAATATATAAAATGCAATCTTAAATTTATTTATTGCATTTTTTGTTATATCGTTTCGGACTCCTCTTCCTTATCCTTCATAAGCTTGTATTCAATTGCGTCTGACAGAGCAAGGTAGCTGGCCCGAAGAATATCAGCAGACACTCCTATTGTGGACCAAGTGTGCTTTCCGTCAGACGAGGTCATTAAGACGCGAACAACCGCACCAGTTGCACTTTCCGGGTCGAGGACTCTTACTTTGAAGTCGCACAGGTAGCTTTCCCTAAGACGCGGATAAAATTCGTATAGTGTCTTACGAAGTGCCAAATCAAGGGCGTGAACAGGTCCGTCACCCTCCGCTGCATTGACCGCATCCCTATCACCCACACGGAGTTTTACTATGGCGCTTGCAACGTCGTTTGACGAATGCTCACTCAGGTCGCCAATTGTCTTAAAATACTCAAGTTTGTAGAATGATTCCATACGTCCGGTTTCACGTCTAACCATAAGCTCAAAGCTCGCCTCCGCGCCTTCAAAGGTATAGCCTTCCATTTCAAGGGACTTAAGCTTGTTTATTATGCGCTCTGTAAGATCAGCAGTCTTTGTAAGCTCTGGAGCATAACTTTTTGCTTTTGCGAGAAGAGCGCTTTTCCCAGACATTTCCGATGTAATTATTCTCCTTGAGTTTCCGACTGTGTCAGGGGGAATGTGTTCAAACGATCTGGGTAACTTTAGCACCGCATCCGAATGCATTCCCGCTTTATGGGAAAAAGCATTTGTTCCCACATATGGAAGATTTGCATCTAAGGATACGTTAGAAATCTCAGCTACTTTTCTCGTTATAAACATCAGATTTTTCATGCATTCATCTGGTATACATCTGTAACCGCACTTAAGCTGCAAATTCGGAATTATTGTACTCAGATTTGCGTTTCCGCACCGCTCACCATAACCTATCAGGGTTCCCTGTACGAGCGTAGCACCTGCTTTTACAGCCATTATTGAGCTTGCAACAGCCATACCGCTGTCTTCGTGACAATGTATTCCTACTTTAACACATAAGCGTTGCACAGCCTCAAGCGTCAGAGCGTATACTTCATCAGGAAGCGAGCCACCATTTGTATCGCAGAGCGTTATACAGTCGGCACCAGCTTTTACAGCAGCTTCAATTGTACTCAAGGCATACTCCCTATTAGATTTATAGCCATCAAAATAGTGCTCTGCATCAAAAATGACTTCTTTTCCCAGTGACTTAAGGTATCTTACTGTTTCGTATATCATGTTGATATTTTCAT
The DNA here is from genome assembly GCA_012514045.1 of Clostridiales bacterium. Classification (GTDB taxonomy): domain Bacteria; phylum Bacillota; class Clostridia; order Oscillospirales; family QAMX01; genus JAAZBA01. Next base: position 3,783 of record JAAZBA010000274.1, read on the forward strand.
CCGGCACAGTTCCAAGAATATCGGACACATGCAGATCCCAGCTTTTACCAAATATTACACAGGTATCCATATTTGTATCTAGCATGGACTTTATTCCAATGTCCTGAAATACAGGAGTATTCTTTCTCCTTGTGCTGCCAAAGGCAGCAAGTTTGGAATTTTTAAAGCTATTTCTGTCGATTCTTTCAAACAACTTTACATCCTTGGGAGAAGACATGGGTGTGCCAAGCTCAATATATGCAACGCCCAGCGAATCCAGCGCAGAGGCGATATTGAGCTTGTCTTCTACAGAAAAGGATATCGTACGGGACTGTGCTCCGTCACGTAGTGTCGTGTCAAAGATATCGATTTTTCTTGTCATTGCAGTTCCTCTAAATAATTATTCACGCCATTTATATAAGCCTTTATGCTGGCTTCAATAACATCAGTCGAGAGTCCGCGTCCGGAAACGCTGATATTGTCCTTGCTAAGTCTTACTGTTGCTTCACCGAGAGCGTCTTCACCGCCTGTCACGGAATTCAGCTTATATGATTCAAGCTTGAAATCAATATCGATAATGGCATTAATAGATTTAAAAGAGGCATCAACCGGTCCATCGCCAATCTCAACATGCTCAATATCCTTTTCTCCATCATTTAGCTTAATTATGGCAGTTGAAGATATTGTATTTCCGCTGTTGATAACGAAATTAACAAGGCTGTATCTACCGGTATTCTCAATAATATGACTACTAATAAGAGCCTCAAGATCGCGGTCCATGACTATTTTCTTTTTGTCAGCAAGATTCTTGAACTTTTCAAAAGTTTCATCAAGTTCAGTGGGACTCAAGTGGTATCCTAGCTTCTCAAGTCTATCCTCCACAGCATGACGACCGGAATGCTTGCCCAATACCATAAGGGTCTCTGGTATGCCTACCGACTCTGGCGTCATAATTTCATATGTTTCTCGGGACGCCATCATACCGTGCTGATGTATTCCTGCCTCATGGGCAAATGCGTTTGAACCTACAATGGCTTTGTTCGGTGGCACTGAAA
>JAAZBA010000232.1 GCA_012514045.1 Clostridiales bacterium
CAAGCGCCGTTGAGGGAGATTGTGGGGCCTTCCGTGCGGATAAGACCTGTTACGAAGTCGTCAACGTCATAGGTTCCGTTGAGGTCCTTTGTCATCTCGGACCACATGTTCAGATATACGAACTCGTCCATCTTGACACCCAGTTTGGAGTAAGCCTTGCCGGATACAGCTTTGGGGATAGGATCGCCCAGGCAATACATAACGATGTCAAGGTAGTGCACACCCCAGTCAATGAGGGCGCCGCCGCCGGCGATAGCCTTTGTGGTGAAGTCGCCTCCCAGTCCGGGAATGGATCGGTGAGCGCGGAATGAGGCGTATACGTGATAGATTTCGCCCAGTTCTCCCGCGTCGATAAGCTCTTTCATCTTGTTTACGTTTGTGTTGAAGCGGTTGACAACGCCGATGTTGAGGATTTTGCCTGTCTCATGCTGAGCCTTCTGCATCTCTTCCGCCTCGGAGAGGATTCTCGCCGCAGGCTTCTCACAGAGCACGTCCTTGCCCGCTTTAAGCGCATCGATGGAAATAACAGAATGCATCAGGTTGGGGGTACATACGCTGACCGCATCAACTTCGTGATCAGCCAGAACCTCACGATAATCGTAAACAGCCTTGCCGCAACCGTATTTTTTTACGCATTCATCGGCGCGCTCAGGGATGATGTCGCAGAAATAGAGGATTTCCGCGTCCTTGTTTGCCAAGTAAGAGGGGATGTGCGCAGAATTAGCAATTGTTCCGCATCCGATGATGCCTAGCTTTACCTTTGCCATAATTTACTCTCCTTTATGTTGTATTTTAGTTTCAAAAACTTGCCGCAGAGAAAACCTAAACAAGCCTTCCCCGCATCATGTAGAAATTATACCACATCGCAGCGGGGAATGGAAGACAAAATCGTTATAAAAGCTAAAAATCCGATGTACTCGTTGCAAATGGCTATGCCTTGTGCTATAATAATCACTGTAAAAATATAAGGAGACAAGCGTATGCTGCCATATATAATCATCGGGCTTGACGGCGGAGGGACGAAGACGGCAGTACGGGCTGCAGACCCTGAAGGAAAAATAATTTTTGAACGCCGCGGCGGGGGAATGAACTACAATACTATTCCCATGGACGTGGCGGTAAAGAATGCCGCGGAGTGTATTCTGCCTCTTCCGGAGGCGGAGAGGTACATCGTGTCGATCGCTCACCCATCGGCGGACGACGGCTTTGTAAGCCCTTTGGTGGAGGAATTTTCCCGAAGACTGTCGAAGCTTCTCCCGGAGCCAAACGAAATCATTATAAAAAGCGATGTATATATGGCGCTCTATGCCCTTAGCCGGGGAAAGAGCGGCATAATGATAATTGGAGGCACCGGCTCCATAGGCGTTGCAATGGACTCAAACGGAGGAGTGCACACCGTGGGAGGCTGGGGATACCCTACAAACGACGAGGGCAGCGCCTACTCCATCGCGGTGGAGGGGATAAAGCTTGTGTTTGACGCGTTTGACGGCACAGGCAAGCCCACACCTTTGACAGAGAAGGCTCTAAAACTGTTTGAAGCGGAAGATACGAGAAGCCTTATAGATATATTCAACGCAAAGGATGTCTCAAGAGCATTTGTAGCCCGGTTCGCCGTGTGTGTGTCGAAGCTTGCGGACTCCGGAAACGAGGACTGCGCCGAAATTCTTATTAACGCTGCCCATTCCCTTTCCCGATATGCCGCAGCGCTTGCGAAAAAAGTGCCCGGGGCAAAGATTGTAGGTATGACCGGCGGAGTGCTGAAAAACAGCGATATAGTGCGAAACATGTTCATAAAAGATGTCTCCACCATGTTCCCGGAGATGGAAATCAGGCTATTGACAACACCTCCTGAGCAGGGAGCAATATATTACGCTATTGACACGATGAAGGGGGAAATCGGATGAACAAAATAAAAGAATATATGACAAAGACAGCGCAGCTTGCCATGAAAGTAGCGGATACGCAGAACGAAGCCATTGAGGAAGCCGCGAAGGCGGTGGCGGATACCCTTGAAAGAGGCGGAACTGTTTACACATTCGGCACAGGTCACTCCCATATCCTCGCAGAGGAAATTTTCTACCGCGCCGGAGGACTTGTAAAGGTATACCCGATTCTTGATGAGCCCCTTATGCTCCACACAGGAGCGTCCCGTTCAAGCGAGATGGAGAGACTTTCTGGATATGCTTCCATTCTCCTTGACAACAATCTGGGCATACAGCCGGGAGACGTGATGTTTATTTTCTCCAACTACGGAAGAAATACCGTGTCAGTAGACATGGCTATATGCGCGAAGGAAAAGGGCATGAAAACCATATGCATCACGAATATGGAGCATACGAACAGCGTAACCTCCCGTCATCCCTCGGGAAAGAAGATGTATGAGGTATGCGACATCGTAATTGACAACTGCGGCTGTATCGGAGACGCGTCTATAGAAATCGGAGGGAAAATGTGC
>JAAZBA010000101.1 GCA_012514045.1 Clostridiales bacterium
GTGGATGGTATTTACTGTAGGCATCACTCATCCTGCTTTTGATTATGTCCGCATATACCTGGGTTGAGGATATATCGGCATATCCCAGAATTTCTTGAAGCGATCGGAGATCGGCTCCGTTTTCCAGTAAATGCACCGCAAAGGAATGTCTAAGAGTATGGGGTGTTATCTCCTTTTCTATGTTAGCAAGCGCAGTATAGTGCTTAATTATTTTCCACAATCCCTGACGGCTAATTCGCTCACCCATAAGGTTAACAAACAGCGCTTTTTCCTCCGGATTTGAAACCAGTGCGTTTCTTGATCGGGTAATGTACCGCTTCAGAACCTCCTGAGCCACAGGATATATTGGTATTGTTCTCCCGGAGCATCGTATGAATCCCAACTCGAAACTGACATCCGTTATGTCAAGACCTACTACTTCAGAGACTTTAATCCCTGTTGCATACATAATCTCCAGCATTGCCCTGTCTCTGTAGCCCTTAGGATCGCATTCATCAGGCTGACTGAGAAGCAGCGTTACTTCTTCGTTTGTCAGAATCTCCGGCAGCTTATTTTCTCTTCGGCAATCTGTGCGAAATTTTGTGTTGACCTTTTCAGCCTTGCCGCTTGAAACAAGATACTTGTAAAAGGATTTCAGTGCTGCGGAGCTTCTCAGCACCGTTGATGGTGCCTTACCATTATCTCGGAGTGTCTTGAGATACTTTTCAACTAATGTAACGTTATTTATCATTATCTCCCCTTCCCCTTGGGAAAGAAGAAAGGCTTCATATTGTACTATATCCCTTACATAGGATGTATATGTATTTTTTGAGGCTTTTTTTATGTCTCGCAAATAAGCTTTATATTCTTTTATGACACCGGTCAAAGTTTTCACCGTCCTTCCCCGATGGATATAATATAAGTCAATTTTCTGAAAGTTCACGTGATCGATCGGTACAGGCAAACAAACCTTCCTTAATGGCTTGTGTCAAACCGAACTCCTCCATTTTATCAAGAGCTGCAATCGTTGTGCCGCTGGGAGTAGCAATTCTGCGTATCAGTGTTTCCGCTGATTCACCGCATGTTCTTAACATTATTGCAGAACCTTCCATTGTCACTGCTGCAAGTTTCAAGGCACTTTCATAATCTATACCCTGCTCTTCGGCCGCTTTTGCCATTATATCGATAATGCGATAAAAATATGCAGGACTCGAGCCGTTTATTCCCGTTACCGCATCCAAAAGTTCTTCATCCATAACCTCTGCGATTCCTCCACATGAGAATATGTCAATTACAGCTCTGAAGAATTCCTCGCTTACACTGGTTTTGGCGATTGCTGCGGCGCCACAGCCTACAGAAAGTGTCATGTTTGGCATTACTCTAACAATTTCTGTGTTACTTCCCAGAATTTCACGGAAGCGGGCAGTTGTGACGCCTGCAGCTATTGTTATAAAGCTCTTACCTGCGCAGTAGGGTTTAATTTCTTCCAACACAGATGGCACAACTGCAGGCTTTACGGAAACAAGGCAGTAGTCACAGAAACTTATAAGCTTATAAAGTGACTCAGCCTTACTTACTCCCATTGTCGTGAATTTCTTTGTTTTTTCAGAGTCTATGTCAAAAACCATTATGTTCTGCGGGGCGAAAACTCTGTTGTTTATTACTGTTTTCAATATAGCAGAAGCCATATTTCCCACACCGATGACTCCAAGTTTTTTACTGTACTTATACATAAGCATAATATCCCGATTGAAAGATTCTCTCATTTTCTCTGCAAGAAAGTGAGGTAATTATTATACTAATACATTTTTCGTGAAATTACAAGTAAAACGGCATAAAGTTAATAAAATTGATACATTTCAAACAATAATATGTAAACCAGATTATGTTAACCTTATTCTCGTTATATCACAGTACAATAATTCATGAAACATAGATAATAATATTGATTTCTTGCCCGCAATATGCTATTATAAAGCTATAAAATAATGAAAGGAGCAATTATATATGTCATACAAGACAATTGTCCCACAGCCGACTATCGGTGACTCATCCTGGTTCACTCACGACAGATTCGGTATGTTCATTCACTGGGGCACCTATGCTTTGGCAGCTAAGCATGAGTGGTACAAAAGCCGTTCAATGGTTCCAACAGAAGAGTATATGAAATACTTCGAGCATTTTGATCCCGATCTCTACAACCCTGAAGCATGGGCTGACGCTGCAAAGGACGCAGGGATGAAGTACTTCGTTATAACAACAAAACATCATGAAGGTTTCTGCCTTTGGGACACGAAGTATACCGACTACAAGGTTACGAATACGCCATATGGTAAGGACGTTCTAACTCCTATGATAGATGCCTTCCGCTCAAGGGGTCTTCGTACAGGTTTCTATCATTCGCTCCTCGACTGGCATCATCCCGAATATACGGTTGACAGGTGCCATCCCATGCGTGAAAACGAAGAGTATATCGCCCAGGACAAAAACAGAGATATAAGGAAATACGCAAAGTATCTCTATAATCAGTCGGTGGAACTTATGTCCGAGTTTGGAAAAATTGACATCCTTTGGTACGATTTCACAGTCAAAGAACCTGAGGGTTCGCGTTTCTCTTCCAAAAAGGAAGATGTATGGCAGAGCCAAAAGATTGTGGATATGGTACGTTCCTATCACCCTGATATCTTGATTAATGACCGTCTCAACATTCCTCAAGATCTTATTACTCCTGAGCAAATACAGCTTGATTCTTGGCTTACCGTTAACGGCAAGCCAGTGGTATGGGAAGCATGTCAAACATTCTCAGGTTCATGGGGTTATTACAGAGACGAATACACTTGGAAGA
>JAAZBA010000055.1 GCA_012514045.1 Clostridiales bacterium
AAGAAGCAGGCTCCCAATGTGGCAAGAATGAAGATCCTTGGTGCAAGAGTGGTCGAGGTAACAGATGGTCTGCAAACCCTGAAAGAAGCAGTAGATGCCGCTTTCGCCGCATATTGCAATGAATATAAGGATGCCATCTACTGCATCGGCTCGGTGGTCGGTCCTCATCCGTTTCCGATGATGGTGAGAGACTTCCAGAGCGTAGTCGGTATTGAAGCAAGAGAGCAGTTCCTGGATATGACGGGTGAACTTCCCGATGCAGTGGTTGCCTGCGTTGGCGGTGGATCTAATGCAATGGGACTTTTCTCAGGCTTTTTGAACGATCCTGTTGATATTTACGGTGTTGAACCTCTCGGCAGAGGTATTAAAATGGGCGACCACGCCGCAAGTCTTACCTACGGTGAAGAAGGAATTATGCACGGCTTCAACAGCATTATGCTGAAGGACGAAAACGGTGATCCTGCTCCAGTGTATTCCGTGGCAAGCGGTTTGGATTATCCATCCTGCGGACCGGAGCACGCATTCCTGCACGACCTTGGCAGAGTAAAGTATGATGTGGTTACGGATGACGAGACTATTGATGCGTTCTTCGAACTTTCCAGAATGGAAGGTATTATCCCGGCTATCGAAAGCTCTCACGCCATTGCCTACGGTATGAAATTGGCAAAGACAATGGGTAAGGGTTCCGTGCTTATCAACCTCTCCGGCAGAGGCGATAAGGATATGGACTATATCATTGAGAAATATGGCATCAGGTAATAGCAGTTGCGGCAGAGAAAAATCTCTGCCGCAACACCCTATTATATATAAAGTATACTATCTTATACTGCTTTTTCAAAGATAATACAAGGGTTACGAAAACTATATTTATCCTTGTTGTTTGATCAAATCTAAAAAAGCTTTCGCAGCATAAGAAAGCGGTGCGTTTTTGAGGTAAGCACAACCGATGCTTCGTTTCGGTAGCGGCGGGTCAAGCGGTATATTTAAGACAAAAGAATATGTTGGATCTATTCTTAGAACGTCATGCTATTGATCAAAAGCAATACGATAAATGCCTTTATGATCTAATAGAAAAAAAGAAAATTTATGACGGGAACAGAGAGTGATTCAAGCGAAATGGCGGTAGGGATAAATTCTCCTTGCCGTCTTTTTTTGTGTATAAACAATTTTACTCTGATTTTACACCGATTTGGTTACGGATTTTACAGCAGACAGGTAAAATATAACCGTAGTCGAGAGAATCGACGGATAAAAAGCCAATAATAAATCAAAGGAGATTTTGAAGATGAAAAAGATTATCAGTTTACTCACAGTAGCAATGCTCATCGTATGCGCGCTTACCGGTTGTGGCGGTAACAAAGAAGCAGTAGCAACAGACGGTTCTACCTCTATGAACAAGGTTATCGGTGCTTTAGGTGAAGCCTTTGAAGCAGACACCGGCATTACCGTAACCTACAACGCTATAGGCTCCGGTGCAGGCATTCAGGCAGTTCTGGAAGGCAGATGTGATATTGGTCTTTCCAGCCGTAACCTCAAGGACGAAGAAAAGGCAAACGGACTTGAAGGTACGATCCTTGCCTATGACGGTATCGCAATCATCGTAAATCCCAACAACCCTGTTTCTGATCTCGATGTTGAAACCATCGCTAAGATCTACACCGGCGAAATTAAGAATTGGAAAGAAGTCGGCGGTAACGATGCCGAGATCGTGCTTATCGGTCGTGAAGCAGGATGTTGCTCTTGCCAAAGCCGTAGCCGAACACGATGATGTTGTGGACGATGCCTTCGGTAGAATGAAAGATATGTTAATAAAAATGATATCCGAAAATAAAGCAGATGGAGAATATGCTGTTGACCTTTTGATGATTGCAAAGTATTTTGAGCGTATTGGCGACCACGCTGTAAATATTGCAGAGTGGGTTGAATTCTCTGTGACGGGTATTCATAAAGGAGAGTAAAGTATGATTTGGTGTGTTGATGACGACAATACCATACGTGACATTGAGGTTTATACGTTAGAGCAAACGGGCTTTAAGGCTCGTGGTTTTGCCGATGGCGTTTCTATGCTCGAAGCCTTAAAAACCGAAATTCCGGATCTTATTGTCCTCGATATTATGATGCCGGAAATGGACGGACTTCAAGTTCTTTCTAAGCTCCGTTCTGAAGCAGCATATAAAGATATTCCCGTAATTATGGCGACCGCCAAAGGCACCGAGATGGATAAGATCGGCGGCCTTAATTCCGGCGCAGACGATTATCTCGTAAAACCCTTTGGCGTTATGGAAATGGTTGCTCGTGTAAAAGCGGTGCTTCGACGTACTACAAAGGAAGAAGCAACGGAAGATATTACAGTAGGCAATATTACATTAAAAGAAGCTGAGCATAAGGTCGTTGCAGACGGTGAAAAGGTTGAACT
>JAAZBA010000124.1 GCA_012514045.1 Clostridiales bacterium
AGGATATCCTTGCAGAATATGAATCCGGCAATATTAAGAGCCAGTATGTGTTCCCTCAGACAATACTTGCCATCGGCAACACTGCCATTGTCCCCTTCCAGCACGAAATGTTCATGGAAATGACGCTGAGACTTCGTCTCTATTCCAAATTCAAGAACACCCTTTCCCTTTCCAATGCCAACGGATCCATGGCATATCTTCCCAGTCAGGACCAGCTTGTACGTGGCGGTTACGAGATATGGTATTTCCGTTTCGCACACGCGTACAAGCTGGTTGATAACGCCGACACCTACATGGTAACGGAAAATCTCAAACTTCTTGACAAAGCCTTTGAGGCTGTAAAAGATTAATAAAACAGCATAAATCAGCCCGGAATCGGCAAAACTGTCGGTTCCGGGTTTCCTTTTTAGTTCGTCTCTATATCATATACCATTTCTTTCCTTTTTTGTCATTATTCTATATCTATTTTGTAACCTTATTCCTTGACTTCCCCACATAGAACGATTTTTAAGTGACATTTTTACCTTTTTCTCCCACTTTTTAACTTCCATCAATCCAATAATCCCCTATATTGCCATATTATTCCAGTAAAATTACACAAAAATTACAATATTGATGACAATTTCCATTTTTTTACTTGACAAAACAAATGATAAAAGGTATTATGGTTTTTCCACCCCCTTTCAGAGCAGCATTACTTTTTTCAATGCGATTAATGTTCTGCAAACAACTGAATAGCTCGTTTAAAGAGCTTATTTTATACTATATTTGATAGTAAATAACAAACTAAGGAAAGGTCAACGTCATGTTCATACGTAAGGCTTGTATCGTTATGCTGGCAGTTACATGCATATTCGCATCAATAACAGCCTCTTACGCGGCAGAGCCAGAGCTTCCGCTTGATCACGGAGTTATGATCTATATTAAGGAACAGAGTGAAAAGAGAAACATCTCTCCTGAGCTTGTCCTTGCTGTCATCCGTGTAGAGAGCTCTTTCAAGGAGAAAAGCGTAAGCAGCGATCGCACTTGCTTCGGCCTAATGCAGATCAACAAAATCAATCTCAAATGGCTCAGAAAGGAGCTTGGTACAAACGATCTTCTCGATCCATACCAGAACGTAGAGGCCGGCATATATATCCTTGCCGGACTAGTTCAAAAGTATGATGATTTCCACAGCGCCCTAATGGCTTACAACGCAGGCGAAGCCGGAGCAAAACGCCAATGGAACAAAGGCTACTACTCCTCCAAGTATTCCCGTAAAGTTGTTTCCTATATGGATGAATACATGGAGAGTAGAATTTTCGATAGTTTGCCTGTAATCGAGTACAAAACAGCAGGCGCCGTAACGGAACTTGTAGACAAAACGAATGTCCTTCGCCTTATCAAAGTCATCGTATACGACGCCGTTTGTGACGCTTTGTCAAATCCCTCCGAACCTATACAACTCGTGGCGTAGGGTCTTATACCTTTACTGCCCGATCTGCATTAAAGAAATAGAGATACTTTTCGCTTACGCGCTTGCCGGTTATCCGTTCAAGAGCGTAAGCGTAGCTTTTTATTTGCTCCCCGTACTCTTTCGCCCGCTTCTCAACAAAAGTTCCAGTGACATTGTCAGTCTTGAAGTCAAGAAGGCTAAGGGTATCGTCCGGGAGAACGAAATAACAATCGATAACGCCCTGCAGGAGAACAGAATCTCCCTGTGGGGTGTTTTTTACAGCTTCCGCGCCTTCTTCATTTATCGATACATCACACAAAATAGAGAACTTGAATTCTCTGTAGAACTCCGGAGATGACATCAACTGTTTGCCCAGCGGTGAAATAAAGAAACGGTGTATTTTCTCCGGTTCCACGCTTTCTGCCTGCTTTTCAGTCAGTATTCTTTTTTCCCTCAGACGATTGATTTCAGAGGCAATACCCTCAAGGGAAAGGCACTTCTTAAAGTCAATGAATTGCATGGCAAGATGCAGTGCGATACCTTTTTCTGATCCCGACATTTGCTGTTCTTCCGAGAGAAATGACGGCGTTTTGCTATAGGTAATTTTTCCGGGAGTTCCGCTTACCGCTTCCATATCAAGGTATCTGCCTTTGAGGGAAGTAGCGGTCAGTTTTGAGGGAACAGATGTTGCAACTAAGTGTTCATATTGATAACCGAGCTGTTCTCTTATTCTTGCTATCTTTTCTTCATCCGTATCAGCTGCCGGGCGGGACTCGGGAATGTTTTCATCATCTTCAAGTGTTACTTCCTCCACGTATATTGTTTTCCAACCTCTCTCCTTTGCCTTAACCTTATCTGCGGTTGCTGCTGCAAGCCATTCCAAAGGTCTATAAGCCCCAAGAAGAGCAGCAGAGGGGATTTCATCAAATGCAGCAAAGGATTTTGCTTTTTCTAAGATGGATTCCACGTAATCACATATTACGATCAACTTTTCCCTTGCCCGTGTCATTGCAACATACATTATTCTTTCCTCTTCGCTTCGCATTTCCCTTTCAAGCGTCAGTTTTATTGCTAGTCGGTGGAGTGTAGGATACTCAATTCTTCTCTCGTTCTGACGGCGTTTAAAGCCGGCACCCAAGTCACGGTGGATGAGTACATCCCTTGATGTATCATCAAGGTTGAATTTATGGTCGAGTTCTCCATATAATACAACAGGAAACTCCAAGCCCTTGGACTTGTGGACTGTCATTATGCTTACTCCATCCGTTGCGGGATCTACGGGAGTAGGTGGTGAGCTGTCGACTTCAAGCATCCGCTTTGCCATATTCACAAAAGCGTACAAACCCCTATATCCTTTTGATTCGAAGGCTCTCGCCATATCAAGGAAAGCGATTAGATTAAGCTTCCTGTCCTTTCCCATAGAGGAGTAGAGTCTGAGTACTCCGAGCTTGTAGTATATATGTCTGAGAAGTTTGTCAACAGTTGTATCGAAGGATATGATTCTGAGATCCTCTATTATGTTGAGGAACATCTTTGCTTTCTCTGCCGTTTTTCCTTCACCCTCTGCAGTCTTTTTTATACGGGTGTAATAATCTCCATCTCCGTTTTTACTTATCTCAGTAAGCTCCGTAAGAGTTAATCCAAAAATGGGAGAGCGCATTACTGACGCAAGCTGAATATCGGAATGGGGGTTATCAATAATCTCAAGCAGTGCAAGCACTGTTGATACCTCATCGGTATTCAAAAGCCTCTCTCTTGTCTCGTAATAGGAACGAATGCCCACACGGGACAACGCATCCTTGTAGAGCGCCATGTTTGACGCGCTTCGGAGAAGGATTGCGAAATCTGAGGGACGAGCTCTGCGTTTCTCTCCAAGTTTCTTATCGAATACGGTAAAGCTTTCATCATGAAGCATTTCCATTATTCTCTTTGCCGCATATTCTGCTTGACATGATACTCCGTCGCGCTTTTCTATCATGCACAACTCACTTTCAGGTGTGTCAGACTCCGGATAATTCACTCCCGGGTAAAGAGCTTCCCGTTCTGTATAGTCTATACCACCAAGAGCTTTTGTCATTATCTTTTCAAACACCAGATTTATCGAATCAAGCACCTCGGGACGGGATCTGAAATTCTTTGACAGTACGAGCTTCGTTACGTGTGATAGTTCATATTTTGATACAAATATAGATGGGTCGGCAAGTCGGAAACCGTATATACTCTGTTTTACATCCCCTACCATATACAAATTCGTTTCATTCTTTGACAACGATCTGAAAATCAGGTCTTGAACAAG
>JAAZBA010000191.1 GCA_012514045.1 Clostridiales bacterium
AATCCAGACCGGAATTGAAGGCATGTACAATACAAGCTACCGCTACAGATATACAATTCGATGGGATTACTGGGAAGAACTCGGACATCCCGAGTTTACCGATGATGATAGCTTCCTTGAGGTTGTTGCACAGATGTATGAGAAGCACCCAACAAATGACGCAGGTGATTATCCGATGTACGGCGTAGGCTTCTATATAGACAGTGACAGTTCAACAAACTGGTTCGAGGACCTTGAAAGAGGAACAACAGGACATGTGGCATTTGCCGACTTTTTCCCGAGAATAAGTTATGTCGATGGCGAAATGTTTGATAATTATGGCGATACAGAAAAAGGTCCGTATTGGAAGACTATTTACTATTACCGAAAAGCATGGGAAATGGGGCTTCTTGATCCCGAGAGCTTCTCACAGACGAGTGAAGACTGGCAGCTCAAGTTCAATAGAGGACAGATGCTTACAGCAAACTCTGCCAATAACGGCGATGGATACGCCATGGAACAAATGGAGAAGGGAATCAACGATTATGCAGGTTTTGTGAATATTCCTGTAGAAGGTGCGGCATCATATCAAAATGTAAACTCAGGTGCAGGCTGGGAGGTCTATTTTGTTGCGATACCGACAAGCTGTAAAACCCCTCTCGAACGTGTTATGTCACTTCTAAACTGGAGCTATTCGCTTGATGGAGCGCGAATGCTAAAATCGGGAGCAGAAAATGTAGACTGGGTGTACGTTGATGGGGTGCCGCAGCCCACAGCGGAACGTTTGAATCAGTGGAAGACCGGCGAAGGTTGGGCTGAGCTTGGAATAGGCTTCCTTTATATGATCACCGGCTACGGCAATATGTCAATATGCTCAGACGGATATCCGGCTGATCTGTATAAGACGGACGTAGCATGGGCATTGTCTGATAAACGGCCGTGAGAAGAAGCCTACTGTGAGTATTACGGCACAGATTATGTCATAGAGATATTTAAGAATTATATCGAAGAAGGCAAGATGTACGACTTTTCCGGATATACGGAGCAGGTGAATGCGATGCTGGCAAACGTCGATGATGATATCGCACGAATTGACGGCGTAATCATTGCAAAGGCAAAGGAATATATTAAGCCTCTTATTACCGCACCGTCAGACGCAGAGTTCGCGAAGCTTCAAGAGCAGTTTCTCGAAGAAATAAAAGCCCTTGGACATGATGAAGCTATGTTTTACTGGTTTTCTAACTACAAGGCAGTATGCGATGAACTCGGATTGTCTCATTACTACAAGAATGTGGACTTCCCGGAAGGTATAGAATAGAGATTTTAGCTCTTCAGTCACAGAAGACAGCTGTCTTCTGTGACTGAAGATAGCATAAGGAGATTAAGAATGCAAAATCTTACACTGGACGAACACAGAGCGAGATTAGAAAATATCAGGCGTGCAAATATAGAAATAAAGGACTGTATCCGAGAGATTAGAATCAGAAACTATCTCCCGGGACAGATAATATACTACTTGGGAGACTATCCGGCACCGATGAGCATCACACCTACTGAGTACGATTTTAATCTTTTGAAGTCGTATGCCGAGAATGGTGTAGACTTGATACAGGTCCACGAGGAATGGAACGATACTATCAGACGATTCGGCGCGTCAAAATACATGAGCTGTGACCATGAAGGCATGTTGCGCTTTGTAGAACTGTGTCACTATTTTGGTATAAAAATCATTCCGTATTGTTCTTCAAGCTATCTTCATTATAAAGATCCGGAGTATACTAAGGAGTTTTCAAGAGATGATGGTGGCTGTACCGATATGCACTATTCATATCGCTATGGCTGGGCAGGAAGCGCAAAGTGGAAAGAGTTTATCATTCCCAGGACGTTCAACATCATGGACACATATGGTTTTGACGGTATCTTCAATGACTGGGGATATGACTGGGATAATAGTGAGATGAAAAATATACCTTCTGACAAGCGTGATTATAGTAATGGTGCGCTTGATCATTATGACCCTGAAGCTGAAGATTTAATACATACCCTGTATGAAGGTGTTCATGATCGGGGAGGTATATATAAACTCCATGTTGGCGGCAATAATCGTGCGCCTGTAAGGGGTAAATATTATGACTACCTCTGGGTAGGAGAAGGCAAATTCGATTCCGAGTACGGAGCTGGTAAGATGTTTGAGCCGTACCTTGTTCCTTGCCCCGATAAGCCGCGCCTTACAAACTGGGGAGCAACAAAGTTTGATATGGATGCATATTTTGCCATGACTATCCCGTTTGTACAATTCCCGTTATTAACACACTGACGCCCGACGATGGGAGAGTGCATTGATGTTCCCGGTGTTGAGCAATAC
>JAAZBA010000202.1 GCA_012514045.1 Clostridiales bacterium
TGTCGCTGACAGGATCGTGGGCAAACTGTACGTTTGTGCCGCCGATTACTCCGATTGAGCGGACAATTTTGTAAGCCGCATCCTGAAGCCTCTTTTGAAGGCTCTCGGAGATCGTTATCATGGGAGCGGCGCAGAAAGAGTCGCCGGTGTGGACTCCCATAGGGTCGATATTCTCAATATAGCATACGGTTATCATGTTGTCCTTGGCGTCCCGGACAACCTCAAGCTCAAGCTCCTCCCAGCCAAGGACGGATTCCTCTACCAGAACCTGACCTATGATGCTTGCAGCGATGCCGCGGCTTACAATGGTGCGAAGCTCCTCGGGATTGTGGACGAAGCCGCCTCCCACACCGCCCATGGTGTAAGCTGGACGGATAACGACCGGATATCCGAGCCGTTCGGCGATGCTTTCTGCCTCCTTAACTGAGTAGGCGACCTCGCTTTTAGCCATGCCAATGCCCAGTTCGTTCATCATTTTCTTGAACTCGACTCTGTCCTCGCCCCGCTCTATAGCATCGAGGGCTACGCCGATAACCTTGACATTGTATTTGTCAAGAACTCCGGCGGCAGCAAGCTCGGAACATAGATTAAGCCCTGACTGCCCTCCGAGATTGGGAAGCAGCGCGTCCGGGCGTTCTTTCTCGATGATATAGGTAAGTCTCTCCAAATTAAGTGCTTCTATATATGTGACGTCTGCCGTAGACGGGTCGGTCATAATGGTGGCGGGGTTAGAATTTACGAGTATAATCTTATATCCGAGCTTTCTCAGAGCCTTGCAAGCCTGGGTACCGGAATAGTCAAACTCACATGCCTGACCTATTATTATTGGACCGGAGCCGATGATAAGAATTTTCTCGATGTCGTTTCTTTTAGGCATTTATTTGCTCTCCTTTGATTTAACCGCACAACCCGGTATTGTACGTATGATACCATTTTTTATCGTTAAATGCAAGAGCAAAATTATCCGAAAGGTATAAAAGTGTGACGAACTCATGGGCTTAAAAACACATTTTTACATCATAACGACAAATTTTGAAACTGTATGAAAAATTAATTGACAAACTGTGGCTGATGACGTATAATGTTATCGTTGTTTCTCGATTTCGGGCTTTTTTTGCTTTATAGGCGATATTATAATTCCAAAATCCTAAATCGGGCTATTTTTCGTAAGAACGGAGATATTTTTAATGCTGATTTTTGTTTTAAACGCAGGAAGCTCTTCTCTCAAGTTCAGAGTATTCGACATGAGCGACAAGTCCGTGATTGCCGAGGGCGGCTGTGAAAGAATCGGTATAGACGGTAAACTCAAATACAAGAACTCAAAGGGTCTTAAATACGATGAGCGGTATCCCATGCCCACCCACGACGAGGCATTCAGAAGAGTAACGGAGCTTCTCATGACAGGCGACACCGCCGTTATCAAATCATTCGATGAAATTGCCGCTGTGGGCCACAGAGTCGTCCATGGCGGTTACAAGCTTGTAAAGAGCGAGCTTGTAACCGAGGAAGTAATAAAGGAAATCGAACGATTTACCGACTTCGCCCCTCTTCATACGCCATCTCAGGTCAGAACAATCAGAGCATGTGTAAACCTCTTCGGCCCGGAAAAGCCCCAGGTTGCGGTGTTTGACACAGCTTTCCATCAGACGATGCCCCCGAAGGCATATATCTACGGCATACCCTACGAGTATTATAAAAAATACCATATCCGCCGCTATGGCTTCCACGGCATCTCCCATGACTATGTTTCCGAACATACAGCGGAGCTTATGGGCAGAGACATCACAAGCATCAAGATGGTAGTCTGTCATTTAGGCAATGGCTCCACAATCGCCGCCATCGACGGCGGCAAATCCGTTGACTGTTCCACAGGCTTCGGCACCTTTGACGGACTTATGATGGGTACAAGAAGCGGACAGGTTGATCCCGCCGCCCTCTTCTATCTGTCAAAGCGTGAAGGCCTTTCTGTCGATGATCTCAACGAACTTCTTACAAAAAAGTCCGGTCTTTTAGGCATATCCGGCATCTCCAGCGATGACCGTGAGGTGGAAAATGCGCTCTTCAACGGCAACGAGAGGGCTGCCCTAGCCAGAACAATTCAGTGTTATCAGGTGCGCCGCTTCATAGGCGGATATTCCTTCGCCATGGGCGGACTTGACGCCATCGTGTTTACTGCGGGCTTGGGCGAAAACTCCCCCAGTCTCCGTGAAGAGGTTCTCCAGGGGCTTGAGGCCTTTGGCATTGAACTTGACCTGAAAAAGAACGAAAAAACCATAAGAGGCAAGGAGGGCGACATCTCTACTGTCAACTCTAAGGTAAAAATCTACGTTGTACCCACAAACGAAGAACTCAAGATTGCCTCCGACACGATTATGGTGGCAGGCAGTCACGGGCTTCTGTAATGGTTACAGTCAGGGAATATACTCTGTCCGATATCCCGGCAATGAACGTCATATGGAATGAAATCGTCGCCGAAGGTCAGGCCTTCCCGCAGGAGGAGGAACTTGACATAACAAGCGGAGAGGAGTTTTACTCTTCCCAGAGTTTCGCCGGCGTCGCTTGTGACGAAAGAGGCTCCGTTCTGGGGTTGTATATCCTCCATCCCAACAATATCGGCCGCTGCGGACATATTTCAAACGCCAGCTTCGCCGTCTCCTCCGCCTGCAGAGGGCAGGGGGTTGGAGAAAGCCTTGTGCGTCACTGCCTTATGACGGCAAAAAA
>JAAZBA010000341.1 GCA_012514045.1 Clostridiales bacterium
AAAAACAAATAACATCAATAGCCTCAAAGACACTGGCTTCTTTAAGAAGCAGCTACGTCTTGCGCTGCGTAACTGTGGCATTATAGATCCGGAAAATATAGACGAATATATTGGTATGGATGGATATGCTGCACTCGGTAAGGTTCTTACAGAGATGACAGCTGACGATGTAATCGATGTTCTCTTGAAGGCAGGACTCCGTGGCCGTGGCGGTGCAGGCTTTCCTACAGGACTCAAGTGGAAGTTTGCAAAAGCCAGCCCAGGCCCGAAGAAGTATGTTCTCTGTAATGCCGACGAGGGCGACCCCGGAGCATTCATGGACAGATCCATCCTTGAGGGTGACCCCCATGCTGTTATCGAGGCTATGACCATTGCCGCTTATGCCATCGGAGCAGATGAGGGCTTTATCTACGTGCGCGCTGAGTATCCCATTGCCGTACGTCGTCTTGAGATCGCCATCGAGCAAGCCAGAGAGTATGGTCTGCTTGGTAAGAGCATATTCGGTACAGACTTCAGTTTTGACCTGTCTATCAGATTGGGCGCCGGCGCCTTTGTTTGTGGCGAAGAAACAGCTCTCATGACTTCCATCGAAGGAAAGCGTGGCGAGCCTCGTCCCCGCCCGCCTTTCCCAGCTGTAAAGGGCGTATTCGGCAAACCTACAATTCTCAACAACGTTGAGACATACGCTAACATTCCACAAATAATCCTCAAAGGTGCTGACTGGTTCTCGTCTATCGGTACTGAGAAGTCCAAGGGCACAAAGGTATTTGCACTGGGCGGCAAGATTAAAAATACAGGCCTTGTTGAAATCCCAATGGGAACAACACTTCGCGAGATCGTTGAAGAAATCGGCGGCGGTGTCCCCAACGGAAAGAAGTTCAAGGCTGCTCAGACAGGCGGACCTTCCGGCGGCTGTATTCCGGCTTCCCTCATCGATACACCTATCGATTACGACAACCTCCTGGCTATAGGTTCTATGATGGGCTCAGGCGGACTTATTGTTATTGACGAGGACAACTGTATGGTTGACATCGCCAAGTTCTTCTTGGAGTTCACCGTTGACGAGTCCTGTGGTAAATGTGCACCCTGCCGTATCGGAACAAAGCGTCTCCTTGAACTCCTTGAGAAGGTTACAGACGGAAAGGCTACACTTGAGGATATTGACCTCATGGAAGAGCTTTGTTACCACATAAAGTCTGCCTCTCTCTGCGGACTGGGACAGACAGCTCCGAATCCTGTTCTCTCAACACTCCGATATTTTAAGGATGAGTACATCGCTCATGTAGTGGAAAAGAGATGCCCGGCCGGCGTATGTAAGAGCCTGCTTTCCTATGAAATCGTAGCTGAAAAGTGTAAGGGTTGTACGGCGTGCTCTAGGGTATGCCCGACAGGCGCCATCTCCGGCTCTGTGAGGCAGCCTCATGTAATCGACAAAGCAAAGTGTATCAAGTGTGGAGCTTGTGTTGAGAAGTGCAAGTTCGACGCTATCATAAAGAAATAAGGGAGGACTGACCTTGAATACTGTAAATATAAAGATTAACGGAGCAAGCGTAGTAGCTCCCGCGAATTCCACTATACTTGAAGCCGCTCGCAGTGTAGGTATAGAAATACCAACTCTATGCTATCTTAAGGACATAAATGCCATCGGTGCGTGCCGCATCTGTTTGGTAGAAGTAAAAGGCGCCAGATCTCTTGTGCCAGCTTGCGTATACCCGGTAAATGAAGGTATGGAGGTATTAACAAATACTCCAGCTATTCAGAAATCTCGGAAGATGACCCTTGAGCTCATCCTTTCAAGCCACCGCAGAGAGTGCTTAACCTGTATACGCAGCGGTGACTGTGAACTGCAAAAGCTCTCCCACGAATTCGGTCTTGAAGATATCAGGTTCGATTCTGCGAACGATACTGTTCCAGAAATCGAGGACACAGCTGTTTATCTTGTACGCGACAACTCAAAGTGTATCCTATGCCGCCGCTGTGTTGCTGTATGTAAGCACAATCAGGGTGTAGCAGTTATCGGTCCCAACGATCGTGGATTTGAGACAAGTATATCCTGCGCCTTTGACCATCATCTCAAGGACGTTGCCTGTATTGCCTGCGGACAGTGCACAGCAGTATGTCCCACAGCTGCTCTCAATGAAAAGGATGATACAGATAAGGTGTGGGCAGCTCTTGCAGATCCCACAAAGCATGTTGTCGTAGGTCCCGCTCCTTCCGTTCGCGCCCAGCTTGGCGAGTGCTTCGGTATGCCGATCGGTACAAACGTGCAAGGTAAGATGGTTGCCGCTCTTAAGAGACTCGGCTTCGACAGAGTATTTGACGTTGATACAGCTGCTGACGTAACAATTATGGAAGAGGGTACAGAGCTGCTCAGCCGTCTCAAGGAAGGCGGAGTACTTCCGCTTATCACTTCCTGCAGCCCCGGCTGGATCAAGTTTTGCGAGCACTACTATCCCGAGTTTATTCCGAACCTTTCCAGCTGTAAATCCCCGCAGCAGATGTTCGGTGCTCTCATAAAGACATACTATGCCGAAAAGCATAACATAGACCCGAAGGATATCATTGTTGTATCCGTAATGCCTTGTACAGCTAAAAAGTTTGAAATCGGCCGTCCAGACCAGTCAGCTTCCGGTTATGCCGATGTTGACATATCTATAACAACAAAAGAGCTTGGCAGAATGATAAGCCGTGCCGGCATCCTGTTCAATGATCTTCCGGATGAAGAGTTCGATCCATTCTTTGGTATCGCCTCTGGTGCTGCTCATATCTTTGGCGCAACAGGCGGAGTTATGGAAGCAGCTCTCCGTACAGTTGCTGAAATTGTAACAGGTAAGGAGCTGGATAAGCCGGAGTTCACAGAGGTGCGTGGAACAGCAGGTATCAAGGAAGCAGAGTATAACCTTGCCGGGACAAAGGTAAAGGTAGCTGTTGTATCCGGTACAGCCAATGCCGCAAAACTGCTTGACATGATAAAGTCCGGTGAGAAGGAATATCAGTTTATTGAGATTATGGCGTGCCCGGGCGGCTGTGTAAACGGCGGAGGTCAGCCACATCGTTCCGGCAATACAAGAAACTTCACTGACATCAGAGCTCTGCGTGCCGGTGCTCTGTACAGAGAAGATGAGGCTATGGTTCTTAGAAAGAGCCATGAGAACCCGGTTGTTAAGGAACTCTACGAGACATACCTCAGCGAACCTGGTAGCCACAAGGCTCACCATATCCTGCATACAACCTACGTGAAGAGAGATAAGTTTTAAGACATAATGAAAAACTTCCATCCGCAAATAACGGGTGGAAGTTTTTATATAAAGAACTATTTTCTTACAACGTCAGACTTAGTCTGTCAAGCTCTGCGGCTATCTCATTTTTCATCATGGCACACGCAAGAATAAAATGCTTACCTTCGGGGCAAATAGCAAAATCTGTTAGGCCGTTATCACGCACCGTAACTTTCCCAGATGCGGACTTATAAAACCAAGGTTTTGCGCCGTATACGGCGTATAGAGCTGTAGCGGGATCCCAAGAGTGGCGTCCATTTGCGGAGCCATGTATAATGTAGGCAAAGGAATCGGGAACCTTACCCTCACCTCGTTCAGTCATAGGCTTACCGGAGAGCATGTCAAGCCCTACCTCATATGGCAGAAAGACAAGAGGAACAGGGGAGAGACTACACACATCCTGTGCCGCCGGGATATCCCACAGAATGTTCCATTCGGCGTGGGGCTTTATTGAGTTATCTTCCGCTATGCAGTCCTCGGGAGGAAAGGCGCAGGTGATATGGCTGAAGCATCCGCCCATAATTGCAATCTCACACACATGGTCACGAATTAGCTCACAACCGTCCTTAGTGCGAAGCAGAGCGGCGATATTCGACAAAAATCCGGTCACAACAAGGGTTACATCATCATTTTTCTTCAGAAGCTGCCGAAAAAGCGAGTCGGCGTCAATGGTGCTTTCATATGTAGGGGCATCCTTGTAGGGAAACGCTTCCGCAACCGCTGTCGCGTAAACATCATTTCTCTTGACAAAACCTTCAGGACAGGGGATGCGTCCCAAGGGAATATCTCCGTATCCATGCTGACGGAGAATAGCGTGTATACATTGGACGCCGGTGTGGGCTGCGGCGGAGTAGGTAACTCCTAAAAGTTTGCAATCTCCGGCTTTATCAGCCGCAAGAAGCACGTCCAAAGCCATAACATCATCGCAGTCACTGCCAAGATCCGTGTCAAAGATTATTTTTCTCATTATTTCTCCTTTGAAAATGATGTGT
>JAAZBA010000393.1 GCA_012514045.1 Clostridiales bacterium
CCGACATACCCGTTATCTGCCGGAATTGGCGGGAAAACAGGGATATGTCGGTAAACCCCATTGCTTTTGATACGTCAGATACCTTAAGGCTCATGTCCCTTAAAAGCTCCGCAGCCTTCGCCATGCGAAAGCTTCGCGAATACTCTATTGGAGTAAGCCCGATTGAAAGCTTGAACTGCCTTGTCAGGTGGGATGAGGACAGTCCGGACGCTTCCGCTATCTCATCGAGCAGCACGTCTCTCGTGCAGTTCGATTCGATAAATTCTATTGCCGTCATTATCTGCCCCATGTTTGAAGTATTTTCCCCTGCTGCTCTCTCCGCGGTGGCGTGAAGTCTTGCATAGATGACCATAATCTCCGCTAACATGGATTTCATCTTCAGCTCATATCCCTCTCCCATAGTCTTGTACTCCGTTTTGAGCTTTTCAAGAAGAGAGATAATCTCTGCCTTTGACGCCATGTCACAGTGTAGCCTCTCAAATGGAGGCTCCGGATCAGACTGATAAAGTCTCCCGATGCCGGGAAGTTCAATAAGATCGGCTTTTAGGGACTCCATCACCTCAGGGGAAATGAGGCAATTATATATTTTCGCGTGGTTTGCGTTTATGTAGTTGTGGTTCTGATTCGGGACAATAATGAATATGTCTCCGGATGTTAGTATCGAAGTCACTCCCTCACAGACGTGAAGGGTATAGCCTTGCTCCACGAACACAAGCTCATAGAAGGAGTGTCCGTGAAGACCGCCCTTGCCGTGATGACTAGCGTTAAGTACGTTTATCAGAGGGCTGCCCTCAGGAAAATAGGTGTCGCTGAAATAGGAACTGCTCTCCGCTTTTTTATTCATGTACATCCTCAACCTTTACGGGAAGACCTGTATTGAGCGATTGTATCGCCGCATGGATAACTCTTGTGGCTTCAAGCCCGGCATGTCCGTTGCCGTCGATGTCCTCGGGAGCCACTCCACACTTGACCTCATCCACAAAGGTATTAATTCTATCCTTGAAGGTGTCGTAGAAGCTCTCAAAACCGCCGAACACCGGGTTTGTATATACCCGCTTCTCATAATCGCCTGCCGGGTAGAGGGTGGCCTCACGCCACATATCTTCAAACACGAGTCTGCCGTTCGTTCCCGCCACCTCGCAGCGCTCCATGGGATGTCCACGGGCGATATCATAGGAGCTGGTTAGATGACCTACGGCACCGCACTTGAACTTCATGTTTATTGAGGCGGTTGAGTAGATGTTTCTGCCGGGGGCTTTCATAGCGTAACAGTGAACCTCATCGATATCACCGCCAAAGTAGCGCATAATATCCACGGAGTGGGGGTTGAGAGCCTTGAGATGGTAATAGGGCGTCTCGAAGGAGCCGAACTTACCGATCCAGAGTCCCATGTTGATGAAGAGAAGGCTTCCGATGCGGCCATCTATCTGCCACTGCTTAGCGGCTCTTGCCGCAGGTGTGAAACGGTGGTTCAAATCGATTGCGAAGCGGCTGCCCAGGCTGTCAGCCAGCGCTACCATTTCCTCAGCTTTCTTTAGATCGTTTGAAATGGGTTTCTCACAGAGCACAGCGGCTCCGGAGCGCAGCGCCTGTATGCAGGGCTCGTAGTGGTCGCTTGAGTATTCAAAACCGCCGGTAGCTATGCTGACGATATCCGGCTTCAGCTCATCGAGCATTACCTGTGCGTCCAGGTAATAGGGTACATCGTATTTGTTCCCCGCGGTTCGCGCTCTGTCAAGCAGTATGTCGCATACGCCGACGAGCTCTACGTCGGGGTTGTTGTAATACGTTACCGCATGGTTGTGTCCGATGGGACCCATACCTATAACGCAAGCCTTTAACATATGATAACCTTCTTTTTTATTTTTTGGTTTTCTTTTTATCGCCCTCAGCCTGAAGCTTCTTGGCTTCCTCGGGATCGCCTATGTGCATGGAATCATAGGCCTGCTGGGAGGAAGTGAAGGGACCGCAGCCCAGTCCGTGCCAGTCGAGATTTGTATACATGGGGTTTTCTCTGCCTGTCTCGGAGGTGCGCTTTGCTATGTGAGCCGCCATTCTGTTCTTTAGTGTCTCAACAATGTCCGGGTTCTTATCGGCTACGTTATTGTTCTCATTCGGATCCTTGATAAGGTTGTAGAGCTCAATTTCGGGCTTAAAGTGGAAATCAGGCTCAAGGGCAACGATGAGCTTCCATTCAGGTGTGCGCCAGCCATGTTTACGCTCCCAGGTGCACTCAGTTATGTAGTATTCTGTATCCCTGGGTCTTTCCTCACCTCTTGTAAGGGGCATCATGCTGCGACCGTCAAATTCAATATCTGTCTCGATACCCATGACTTCAAGGACTGTGGGCTTAACGTCACGCAGTGAGCAAAGCTCGGCGTAGCGCTGTCCGCCTTTGATAGTGCCGGGCATACGCATTGCGAAGGGGACGTTGAGGGTAGGCTCGTAAAGACCATGGTGGTCAAAGTAGCAGTCGTGATCGTAAAGTGTCTCGCCATGGTCGGAAACGAAGACTACCAGTGTATCCTCCTCAAGACCCATGTCGCGGAGCTTTGTAAGGAGAACCTGAATGCAGGAGTCCATGTAAGCTATTGCCGCGTCGTATGTGGCGATTATATAGTCCTTATCTGTGCAGCCGGGGGCAAACCAGGTGTAAAAGTAGTCCTTAAAAGGTTTGAAGCTGAGGACCGGCTCAAGGGACTTATTTTCCGGATCAAACTCGTCCTTGCCATAGAACATTCTGTGGAAGGGCTCCGGCGGGAGATAGGGTGAATGGGGATCCATGTGACGCATGAAGAGGAAGAAGGGCTTATCCTCGGCGGCGAGGCGCTCGAGCTCGGGGATGGTTACGTCGTTGAGGTTTTCAGCCTTGTGGGAACGACCGGCCTTCCAGGCGCCCCAGCTCTCAAAGGTTATGTAGTTCTGAAAGCCTCTGGAGGCAACGTTTCCGTTAAAGCCGACGCAGCTTGTGTTGTAGCCTTCCTTCTCCAGTACTTCAGCGAGGGTGACTACGCCGGGAGCCAGGTCGCCCTTGTGGCGAAGAGCTACAACGTCTGTGCCGAAGCAGTCCATGCCTGTGAGCATGGAGGAATAGCCCGGCGATGTGGGGATGTGGGGGCTTAAGCAGTTAGCGAATACAACACCGTCTTTAAGGTACTTGTCCATGTTTGGTGTTGTGAGTCTTTCGTAGCCATAGAGGCTCATATGGTCGGATCTTAAGCTGTCGATACCGAAGAACAATAGATTGGGTTTCTTTTTCATTTAAAGTCTCTCCTTGTTAATTATTATCTTGCGCCTAACATCTTAAGGATTGCGTTCATGTAACCGTAGCTCTCCGACGCCACTGTCTGGGCTTCAACCATTGTAAGCTCAGGACCGATGACTTCAAGGCATACGGGACCAGAATAATTGGCGTCTGTCATAGCTTTGAAGTAGCCATAAAGGTCAATGTCGCCTCTGCCGCAGGCCTGCATTGCGGGGAGTCCGGGGGACGGGCCTCTGCCCTTGCAGTCTCTGATGTGTATATGTCGTACTCTGGAAATGACGGCGGGAAGAGCCTCCTGGGGATTCTCCCTTGCTCTGTATATGTGACTGGGATCCATGTCGATGCCAAAACTGGGGCGGCTGATGCGTTCCATAGTGGCAAGGGTCGTAGGTGTGTTGTATATGGCGGCGCCTACGTGGGCTTTTACACAAAGAGTCACGCCGTAGTTTCCCGCCAAGGCGGACAGCTCATCAAGAATTATAATGTTCTCTTCAAGATCCTCAGGTATATCGCTCTTGCCACCCGGACCTATGTTAATTACCGGGATTCCGAGAGCCGCGGCAGCCTCAAATGCCTGCTCGAGTCTCTCCTTGTCGCGACTGGCGACTTCGCAGGCAAGCATTTCAAGACCTGTTTCCTCCATAACGGAGAGGATTTCATCCTTCTGTGATCTCCAGTCGTCGAGGTAGAGATGCTCACACATGCCTTTTATGGCGGAAATCTCAAGTCCGTCATAGCCGGCAAGCTTTATGGCTCTGGCCGCTTCCGCAAAGGGGAACGCCTTATAGAGCACAGAGTTTACGCCCAACTTAATCATTTTTCATTCGTACCTTTCTTATATTGTTCTTATAACATTTTAAGCGCTGCTTTGTCAAATTCTTCGAGCCTGTTTTTTATCTCCACACAGTTCTCGCTGTTGACATACTCGATGATGAAGGGCTTGCCTTCACAGTGTCTGTGGTAGAGCAAAAGGAAGTATGCCCACATTATGTCACCGTCGCCCACTACTCTGCCCTTGGCATCGTTTACATGCCTGTCCTTGCCGTGGAAGTACGCCACGTGATCGCTGAGATAATAAAACATATCCTCCTCCGAAGAGTTGGCGATAAGATTTGCGGGATCCAGCAGAACCTTGAGCCTGTCGTTTTCCAACTGCTCGATAAGATCTGCCATTCGCTTTGCGCTGGGTACAACATCAATCACGCAGGGCTCAAAGGCGATGGACACGTCAAATTTTTCGCAATGTTCCAGAAGCTCGGAAAGTGATTGCTTAAGGGTATCGAACCTCTTCTCGTAAAGGTCCGCTCTGACGCCTCTGGAAGCGGGATCGAAGCCGCATTCAGTGGATACATATGGGATGCCCTCTGCAGCGGCGTATTCGATGTGGAGCTTAAAACAGTCTAAGTTCTGTCTTCTCTTCTCCTCATCCGGCTCGATGAGGTTTGTGAACACTCCCAGAGCTACAACCTCAACGCCGTTTGAGCGATAGCCTTCAACAATTTCGTGGAATCGTTCCTTTGAAATGGATCCGATATCGGAAATACCGTTGTATTTCCATATCGGCGCATCGGGACTGTTCATGCAAAGCTCGGTAGACACAAAACCGTTTTCTCTCATGAACACAGCTGCTTCTGCCTGTGTCATGTTGCCCAGGGACCTGGATACAACTCCGATTTTCATATCACAGCACTCCTTCGTCCGTATGCTAAAATATCCTGTAATTTGAGTATAATACAATTTTTGCTATTTTTCAACTACTATTTCGTTCCAAATTCGAAAACATAGCGTAAATTGCAAAACGCTGACAATCAGAAGCAAAAGGAAGAGAAAAATGTGTGTTTTACCTATTGCAATTTGTTTTATTAAATGCTATAATAACGGCAATATATCAAAGGCGATGAAAGAGAAGAGTAAGCGCTGAGAGAGCTTTGAAGAGAGTGTCCGGTCGGTGCAAGGACGCAGGCTCCATGTGCCGAATACCCTCCCGAGCCGCTTCCCGAACGTTTTTCAAGTAGGGACAGACGGGTATGCCCGATACAGCATTGCGTGTGTTTTTGCACACTACAGCGCCTGAGATGGGGGGTTCCCCTCAAAGCAGAGGTGGTACCGCGAAGCATATTCGCCCTCTGTCCCGTTTTACGGGACGGAGGTTTTTTATCTTTTATAAGAAACTATTCATATCGGAGGAAAAGAAATGAAAATCTACGAGGAACTTATTGCCAGAGGTCTTATCGCCCAGACAACAAACGAGGACGAAATCCGCGAGGTGGTCAACAACGGCAAGGCTACCTTCTATATCGGCTTCGACTGCACCGCAGACAGCCTTACGGCAGGTCACTTTATGGCTCTCACCTTTATGAAGAGGCTTCAGATGGCCGGCAATAAGCCTGTCGCTC
Organism: Clostridiales bacterium; assembly: GCA_012514045.1. Taxonomy (GTDB): domain Bacteria; phylum Bacillota; class Clostridia; order Oscillospirales; family QAMX01; genus JAAZBA01. The sequence continues at coordinate 5,662 of JAAZBA010000393.1, forward strand.
TTATCGGCGGCGGCACAACCATGATCGGTGATCCTTCAGGCAGAACCGACATGCGTAAGATGCTTACGAAGGAAGATATCGATCACAACGCTGAGTGCTTCAAGCGCCAGATGGCCCGCTTCATTGAGTTCGGTGAGGACAAGGCTCTCATGGTCAACAACGCTGACTGGCTTCTCGAACTCAAATACATTGACTTTCTACGTGAGATTGGCGCCTGTTTCTCTGTTAACAACATGCTCAGAGCCGATTGCTACAAGCAGCGCCTGGAGAAAGGGCTTTCTTTCCTGGAGTTCAACTATATGATCATGCAGTCCTACGACTTCTATGCGCTCTATCAGCGCTACGGCTGCAACATGCAGTTCGGCG
>JAAZBA010000368.1 GCA_012514045.1 Clostridiales bacterium
AAACGGACGCGCCGTATTTTCTCGCGAGCAGTAGCGTGGAAAGACCACACCCGCAGCCCAGGTCAAGGATCCGCATATGCTCATTGATGCTCAGGTGCGACGCCAACTCCTCCGCGACGCGCATGGCGTTTGGCCCCATCATCGCCCCCTTCAGGTACTCGACATTTTTGTCGTCGGACATAAACCGGTTTGTATATGAATACATGCTATTCCACCTTTCTGACGAGCATAATAACGATAACATGATACACGCAATTAGTCCACCTATTTCCAAATACCTTAGAATAAAAGAGGCCCGACACCGATGAACAGCGTCGAGCCTCGTTTTAAGAGTTCGGGTTCACATCTCCTGGAAATTGCGGTTGAGTTTCTTGCGTTCGCCTGAAAAAGCGTAATATGGGGGCTTCGTGTCGTAGAACAGTTCTAATTTGAATGAAGCGTTTTGGATAATGTCGTAGAATAGTTCGGCGTTCAGGCAGTAATGGTCGTCTGCCGGGTTGTGCCAGAACAGGGTGCTCCCGCATACCGAGCAAAAACCGCGCTCGACCTCTTCGTCGTGGTAAATCGTGATTTTTTCCTCGCCGCGCACAAAAATGACATTCTCTCCAGGCCCGGGGTCAACCGACATCACCGGCCCCGAGTTCATGCGGCGGCAGGTGTCGCAATGACAGGTATACACGAAATTGCCATATTCTTTGATAACGATTTCGACCGCACCGCAGACGCAATGACCATGAATATTTTCCATAACGTATCTCCCTCAGTTTGATTGGGCGCTTACAAAGCTATCGAAGGCATTCTACTGCATGAAATATGACAACAGCACGTCATGTTTTGTTGAAATTCCAGGTATCGAATTTTTGGAGCATGCCGGGAGTGTCACACAGTCGCCTTTAAAATTCGCCTGGAAGTACTCCAAAACAATCGCCTTGCACTAAAAGCCGAGTTTTCTGAACTTAATTACTTTATAAATAAAATATATAGCTAATGCGGAAAACAGTCCGGCAATCAAGTAAAGAGGATAGAGATAGTTTGGCGCAATGCTGTATGGTATAGTATCGTTTATTTCCCAAATCCCGAAAAACAGATATAGGCCGGATCCATCGCCTACTCCATTAACGATACAGTAGCGAAATTTGAGTGCATCAATAAAAAGAATCAATGAAACCATGAAAAGTATAATTCCCGTTGTCAGATACTTTTTCACTACATATTTCCTCCCTAAATTCCTACTGTTATCATACAAAGGCAACTGTTCCCTATGCACGATTCTGCACAAAAACGTTGGTTTGGCGCTGTGTTAATAATCCGAAATCAATCGATGAAATATCTATTGACTGTAATTTTTATTATAATCCGGTGAAATTTGTAAGTAAACAACAATATAACAAAAGGCCCGACACTGTTGAATAGCGTCGAGCCTCTTTGTATAGTGCATAACGTCGGATATCTCGCAGATTATCTCTTTGAGAACTGGGGCGCTCTACGGGCTGCTTTGAGGCCGTATTTCTTACGCTCTTTCATGCGGGGGTCGCAGGTGAGGAGACCGGCGGCCTTGAGAGCGGTGCGGTAGGACTCGTCGACCTGAAGAAGGGCGCGGGCGATGCCGTGGCGGATGGCGCCGGCCTGGCCGGCAAACTCATGTGTTGACATTTCGGTTAATGGAATCCTCCACAAATGCGTTGAGCGTCAACCCGCGCGATGAAGCTTCAAGAGCGGCTTTTCGGTGCAGATCAGGCTGGATACGGACATTGAAAGAACCCTTAAATGGTTTCTCGGGCTGCTTACCGCGTTTTTCGCAGAATTCCATGTATTCGTCGACGGCATTATGAAAATCCTCAGTCAGCGTTTTGACGCTGTCGCCTTCAAATGAAATCAGGTCTTTTATACCAATGACTTTCCCGTGAAACACCTGGTCTTCTTCCGAAAATTCGACGCTTCCGACATAATCACGATAGTGAATATAACTGTTCATAATAAACCTCTTTCCCGCAATGCTGTTATGATGTCCTCCACCTGATACGCTTTTAATGTATTACGAGGATGCGGCTTATGCAGCCGGATATAGTCCTGACCGTTAGAAAAAGCAACCCTGGAGCCGCTTGTTTTACCCAAACTCACCTGCTTGTATTCAAAACAACCAAGCAGTGCCTCTAATTCTGCAAAAGTAAAGTCTTTCGGTTTTGATAAAAGCCGGGCTATCAACTTCTCTTTCTTGCTCAATATTTTCACCGCCTGAGTATATTATACTCTATGAATTTTACATTTGCAACCAAAAATAGTTGCAATCTTATAATAAAAAGAGCGCCACCTTTTGATGACGCTCTTTGAATAACAAACTATCTCTTGCTGAACTGCGGCGCGCGTCTTGCGGCTTTGAGGCCGTATTTCTTACGCTCTTTCATGCGGGGATCGCGGGTGAGGAGACCGGCGGCCTTGAGAGCGGTGCGGTAGGACTCGTCGACCTGAAGAAGGGCGCGGGCGATGCCGTGGCGGATGG
>JAAZBA010000313.1 GCA_012514045.1 Clostridiales bacterium
ACTATATGGACAAGGGATAATGCAAAACAAAGCAAGATAAGAAGAGAGGAGGCGGCGCACATGATCTTTTTGTGGTGTTCCGTGATATTCTCTCTTGAGATCCGTCCGAAAAGCGGGAACAGAAGAACGTATGCCCCGTAAACACCCGAAACGGAGAAGATCGACACCACAAGCACAGCCGCAAAAGTCAATCGAGCCGACGCTCCTTCATGATGAAATACTCCTCCTCTGTGATGCCATGGAGCGCGTGGACGGCATTGACACCGTTGCAGCCCGAGAGGGCGCCGGTATGATCCGTGCCGCCTGAGCGGTAGAGCTTATATGTGTCGGCGGCTTCAACTGCCAGCCTGGCGTCCTCAAATACATGGGGATGGGATATTTCTATGCCGTTAAGCCCTTCCTCAACAAGTTTAGGAACATAATGAGTCTGACGATAGGGATGAGCAAGGGCGGCGATGCCTCCGGCAGCTCTTATTATCTTGATAACCTCGACCGCGGAGGGAATCTCGGGATAAAACGACCTGGGCTCCGGCTCCCTGTATACCTTGGCGCGAAGCTCCGGGGACTCACCATGCTGAGGAATAATCTTCTTCTTTTTCAGCAAGTTCCACACCTGATCCACGCAGATCCACATGCCATCCTCGCAGTAATCCAGAACATCGTTCCAGGTTACATCGTGGATATAACCAAGCCTGAGAGCCCTCTCGAAGCACTTGCGGGTATATTCTATATACGCATCGCAGCGCTGCTTCACAAGACGGTTGATGCCCGGATCATTCATGTCAAAGTCAAGGGCACAGATGTGAAAATGCCCTCCGAAATCGTTGCCGTAAAATTCTATTCCGGGAATGGCGTCTATGCCCTCTTCCTTGGCGGCGGCAAGAAATAGATTAACTCCCCCATGCGTCTCATGATCCGTAAGAGCCATAGCCTTGTATCCTAGACACTTGCCGATTAGTATAAGCTGCGAAGGAGTAAATTGACCGTCAGAATAGATTGAATGCAGATGCAAATTCGCGAATTTCACGCAGATCCCCTCCAAAACAATTATAATAAAATGATACCACCGGCAAAATAAAAAGTCAATGGAAAAAAATCACCCGCGGCGGGGGATATATAGTCCTTGCCGTGGGTGAAAATGCTGTTATAGAGGTGAATACTGAAAAAATCTAAAAAGCCATTGTGAAAACCTTGCCGGAATATAACATTTCCGGCGATTTTCTGCATTTTTTAAACCATCTGCTCGGGTTTGAATACCTCGTCGAATTTCTCCTCGGTAAGGAATCCGAGAGCGACACAGGCTTCCTTAAGCGAAATATTGTCATGGAACGCTTTCTTAACCGTTTCGGCGGCGTTTTCATAGCCGATGTAGGGGTTGAGAGCAGTTGCAAGCATGAGTGAATTGTGGAGATTGTGGTGCATCTTCTCCCTGTCGGCCTTAATGCCTGCGGCACAATTGTCGTTGAAGGACACGATGGACTCCGCAAGAAGTCTGGCAGACTGGAGGAAGTTGTAGATGCATACGGGCATAAATACGTTGAGCTCGAAATTGCCCTGACTTGCGGCTAAACCGACAGCCACATCGTTGCCTATGACCTGTACGGCTACCATTGTGATAGCCTCACACTGGGTGGGGTTGACCTTGCCGGGCATAATGGAGGAGCCGGGCTCGTTTTCGGGGATAAATATCTCTCCGAGGCCGACTCGGGGACCGCTCGCCAGCCAACGGATGTCGTTTGCTATCTTCATTATGTCGCAGGCTAGAGCCTTGATTGCGCCGTGGGCAAACACCAGCTCATCCTTTGAGGTGAGGGAGTGGAACTTGTTGACGGCTGTGACGAAAGGCTTGCCTGTAATGGAAGCAATCTCGGCGGCTACAAGCTCTGAAAAACCTTCGGGAGCGTTGAGACCGGTACCTACGGCTGTGCCGCCTAAAGCCACCTCAAGGAGTGGTTTGACAGCAAGCTTAAGAAGTTCAACATCGCGCTCAAGGTTTGATCTCCAGCCGGAAATTTCCTGGCTGAAAGTGATGGGAGTGGCGTCCTGCAGATGGGTACGTCCGGTTTTTACAACGCCCTCGTTCTCTTTCTCAAGTCTAAGGAAGGTGTCGATAAGCTTCTGAGTCGCGGGGATAAGCTTGTCTTCAATGGCAATAACCGCGGCAATATGCATGGCGGTTGGGAAAGTGTCGTTGGAAGACTGGCTCATGTTGACGTCATCATTGGGATGAAGTATTTTCTCCCCGGCGATCTGGTTGCCACGGTTCGCGATGACCTCGTTGGTGTTCATGTTTGACTGGGTGCCGGAGCCTGTCTGCCATACAACAAGTGGGAAATGGCTGTTGAGCTCACCGGAAATAACCTCGTCACAAGCGGCGCAAAGCGCCTTTAACTTCTTTTCCGTCATCCTCTCAGGACGAAGGGCGTTGTTGGCTATGGCTGCGGCTTTCTTGAGAATACCGAAGGCATGGGTAATTTCTCTGGGCATTGTCTCTATGTCGACACCGATCTTAAAATTCTGCAGGCTGCGCTGTGTCTGTGCCGCCCAAAGACGGTCGGCGGGAACCTTAATCTCTCCCATGGAATCGTGCTCTATGCGGTAATTCATTTCGTTGCTCCATCCTTTCTTACTTTTATTTTATATACATAATTTAATTTTTAGTTCTTTATATGACAACTTTGAGGCTGTCGGCGTTTTTTAGGCATATCATCATCCGTAAAGGAGAATTTTTTCCTATATCACTTTATATTTTACACAAATTTTGCAATTAAGTCAATATTTACATTGCGTGCATATTGTGGTATAATAGGAAAAAATACCTATGTTATATATAATTGAAAATATATTTGCATTGAAGCGGAGAAACCCCATGTCTGTTTTGCTCTAATGGGCTTTTTCCGTATGTGACTAACAAATAAGGAGAAATTATGAAAAAAGAATACACCGAATCTATATTATTTCCATCGGGGATGTCTCTGTATGATCTCCAGTCCGAGCTTGAGAGAATGTCGGATATTCATTCCAAAATAATAGGTCTTTCCCGGGACGATATAGTGGCATCAAATAATGCCTTCTGGGTGCTGTCCAGGCTTTGTTTCCGTTTCTTTCGCCCGATAAAGAGCATAACTCGGCTTGATGTCACCACCTGGCACTGGGGAAGTGTTGGAGCGCTGAGCAACAGAGGCTATGATCTCTTGCTTGAGGGAGAAGCGGTTGGCATCGGAATAAGCTCCTGGGCGATTATTGACCTGGATACTCGCAGAATAGTCAGACCCTCCCTTGTGAAGGGCCACGATGAGGCAGCGTCCGATGATCGCGGTCGTCCGGAAATTCCCATGAAAATCAAGAACCCTAAAAATCCATCGGAGCTTCCCCCCTACATCGTGACTGAGGAGGATATCGACATAAACGGTCATATGAACAATACAAGGTACACCCGCCTTACGGAGAAGTATATTGAAATCCCGGATATTCCCGTTGAGTATACCGTGAATTATATCTCTGAGGCTAGGAAGGGAGACCGAATCTATCTTTCCTTATCCGAAGGTATCCTTGAGGGAAAGCTTGAGTATAAAGAATGTTTTAAGGCGGCGATAAAACCGTTGGAGCCGAAATACCGCCTGAAACGCAGCAAATCATGAAATAATCCCTGTATTTAACCGAAACCGCCATAAAACGCCCCTATAACAGAGGTGTTTTTCTTTTTTTTTACGCAAAAAACTCTTGCAAAAAACTGTATACAATGCTATAATGCTTTTGTTTGTATAGTTGTATACACCTATACAATATTGTAATTATTGGAGGAAATAAAGATGAAAAAAGCAATCGCAATTCTTTTGACTGTCGTCATGGTCATGGCGCTTGCAGCCTGCGACTCAGCCGGAGGCACAAAAATGACAATGGGTACCGGCGGAACCCAAGGTACCTACTATGGCTACGGTGGAGTGCTGGGTCAGTACATAAGCAACAAAGCCAAGATCAATGTAACCGTAGTTTCCACCGATGGCTCAAAAGCCAATATTCAGGGCATTGACGCCGGCAACTACCAGCTGGGCACTGTCCAGTCCGATGTTATGGCCTACGCCTGGGAAGGCACCCGCTCTTTCGAATCCGATGGAAAGATAGACTCATTCAGAGTTATAGGCGGTCTTTATGCGGAGTCTGTACAGCTCATCACGATGGATCCGGAAATAAAAACCGTTGCCGATCTTAAGGGCAAGACTGTTTCTATAGGCGCTCCCGGCTCCGGAGTTTACTTCAACGCCATCGACGTGCTTGCCGCCGCCGGTCTTACAGAGAATGATATAAAGGCTCAGTACCAGTCTTTCGGCGATAGTACTGATGCCCTGAAGGATGGCAAGATTGCCGCCGCCTTTATTGTTGCCGGCGCTCCTACACCCGCTATCACCGAGCTGTGCACCACAAACAACGCTTTTCTTGTACCAATCGACGGAGAGATAGCCAACAAGCTTATGGCTTCCTGTCCATTCTACACTCTCTACAAGATTCCCGCTGGCACATACAACGGCCAGACCGAGGGTGTAACAACTGTTGCCGTAAAGGCTACCCTTATCGTCAGCGCAAAAGCATCGGAGGACGATGTGTATAAGCTCACCGCTGCCATATTTGACAATATCGACGCCATCACAAAGGAGAACGCAAAAGGAGCCGAACTGAGCATTGAGAACGCCACAAGCGGCATGACTGCTCCGTTCCATGCCGGCGCTGCCAAGTACTTCGCCGAGAAGGGCGTCAAGATAGACTGATCCTATAATTCAGCGGCTTCCACGTGAATTTTAACGTGGAAGCCATTTGGATATTTTTTATGGAGGTACAGCCGTGTTTTTTAAGGAGAAACCAGTACAGGCGGAAGGTCCCATGGATCTGGAAGCCGTAATGAAAAAATACGACCGTGAATCAAATACCCGTATCTGGGAAGGAAAACCGAAAATATTAGTGACGGCTGTGCTTGCATCCTTCGCGCTTTTCTGCATATACGTTACGCTTTTCGCCACTTGGCTTGAGGAGGTGCGTCTTACCTCCTTTGAAGCCTTTATTGTTCTGCTGGGATACCTTGTATACCCGGTAAGAAAGGGAGAGCAAAAGAAAAACCACATGCCCTGGTACGATATTGTCGCCATGGCATGCGGCACCGGAGCGTTTCTCTACTACACCTTCTCTGCTAAGACGATCATCCAACAGGGCAGCTATTTCACCTGGTGGCAAATAATAATCGGCATTGTTGGCATATTTGCGCTGGCGGAGGTTTGCCGAAGAAGCGTGGGACTGCCTATCCTTATTGTGGCAGGCAGTTTTCTTGTCTACGCCCTGATTTGGGGGCTTTCGAATCCAAACCTGCTGTCGAAGCTTGAATATCTTGTACACTACATCTTCTACAGCAAGGAAGGCATACTGTCCACACCTATAAACGTATGCTCAAAATTTATTGTGGTGTTCATTATCTTTGGAGCATTCCTTGAGCGCACAGGTATCGCGGACTTTTTCATTCAGTTCGCCAACGCTATAGTGGGCGGCTTTTCCGGCGGTCCCGCGAAGGTTGCCGTTGTTGCAAGCGCTTTGGAGGGCATGGTATCCGGTTCTTCCGTCGCCAACACCGTTGGCTCCGGCTCCGTTACAATTCCTCTTATGAAGAAAACAGGCTATACACCGGAGTTTGCCGCCGCCGCTGAAGCTTCTGCTTCCACAGGCGGCCAGATAATGCCTCCCATAATGGGCGCCGCCGCTTTCCTTATGGCGGATTATGTGGGAGTGCCCTACAGCAATATTGCTGTCAGAGCCATCCTTCCTGCGGTACTGTATTTCGCTGGCGTATTCATCGCTGTGCATCTCGAGGCCAAAAAGAAAGGCCTGAGGGGACTTACAAAGGAGGAGCTTCCCAAACTAAAGCCCCTTCTCAAGAAACTCTACCTGCTTATCCCCCTCATCCTGCTCATTTATTTTGTCGGCTCGAGTATGTTCACTATCCAATACGCCGCAGCCATAGCCATAATCGCGGCGGTTGTGGTAAGCTTTTTCAACAAGGAAAGCCGTATCACACCGAAGCGCTTCTTTGAGGCTCTAGCCGCCGGAGGTCAGGGTATGATCACCGTTGCCGCGGCTTGTGGAATAGCGGGTATAATCGCCGGCACAATTACCATGACAGGACTTGCCAACATGATGATCAACGGCATTGTGGCGTTGGCGGGAAATCAGGTTATTGTCGCTTTGGTGCTCACTATGCTCTGCTGCATCGTGTTAGGAATGGGCGTACCTACAACCGCCAACTATTGCATTATGGCGGCAACATGCGCGCCTATTCTTGTGCGTATGGGAGTCCCCGCTATTGCAGCACATTTTTTCGTGTTCTACTTCGGTATCGTAGCCGATCTTACCCCTCCCGTAGCCCTCGCGGCATACGCTGGAGCGGCTATTGCCCAGGCTAATCCAATGAAAACGGCGCTTATCGCCACAAAGCTTGCGATCGGCGCGTTTATCGTGCCCTATATATTCGCTCTTAATCCCGCTATGCTGCTTGTTGACACAAATGGCTGGGAGATAATTCTCATGTGCATAACATCCCTCGTAGGCATGTTTGCCCTGTCCTCCGCTATAGGTGGCTACTTCTTGCGTCAAATGACATGGTATCAGAGAATCCTTGCCGCTGCGGGCGGACTGCTGATGATTTATCCCGGTCTTGTGACGGATCTAATCGGCTTGGCGCTGGTAGCGATAGCCGCCGCGATGCAATTTATGGGGATGAAGAAGCATCCGGCTGTTTAAACAGGACAATACACATAAAAAGGCTTTTTACCATGATTTCGGTAAAAAGCCTTTTTTGTGTCCCGTAATATACAAAGCTTATTTCATAATTTCCTTTGCATGTTCAAGTATGACCTGCTCGATAGTGGGGTCAAAGCCGTTTGGCAGAAGGTAACATCTGGCGCTGTCGTTTGGCTCATAGCCTCCGTAGGAATACATGTCTGAGGTGCAGATATAGCCGGGAGATCCGTTTGAATATCCGGCTGTTACCACATGGCGGTGGGGAAGGAGTTTTTTCATATGAAAATCATACTCCACGCACACCTCACCCTCAAGAGCGACAAAGCTGTAATTATCGCCTAAGTCTATGCGCTGGACAGAGTAGATCATCGTGAGCGGAAGAGCATCGTAGTTTTCAATGAAGTAGTTGAAAGTGTACTTAAGGTACTGTACATTTGTCTCGTCCCTGAGAGCTTCATACTCCTCCTTAGAGCTTTTATCCGCAAGAGGCACGTTGAAGGTTGACATATTGTGGGAGATGCTGCCCTTAAGAGGTGCCATCTCTCCGGACAGCACAGAGATGACCTTATCCGCAAGCATGTTACCGAACATCGCCACGTCCTCATATGTACCGCCGCGGAAACCGAAGCCCTTCGGCGCCACAGTTCTGACTCTTATGTTGCCGCAGCAGCCCTGGATGAACACCGCGACAGCGCCGGGAACAGATTCCTCTATGGCGCGTCTTGCGGCACCGGGATAATCCGCGGAAATTTCATCAAAACCTGTGGTTGATGGATGGCAAGTAAAAGAGAACAGCACAGCTTTTACCCTGTCGCCGACAGATGCTTTGATAACAGATACTTCATCGTTTCTCAAGCCTTCTTCAAAAGCAGCGAAATGATAAACTCCGTTTTCTATTCTTCTGCGGTTTACGCCTATACCATAGCACTCCACCTCTCCGCGACTGAGAATGCAGTCCTCGAGGTCTTTGTCTGCTTTAATTACAGTGTCAAGCACTGTGTCATAGAAGAAGTGGGCGTACTCTGCCACATAGCCGCCGATTTCCGGATTACAGCCGATAAGTACCTGGGGAGCGGAATGGGTATGGCTGGCGTTAAAGAGAATGGCGTTGCCGGGGATACCGGTACGCTCCTCAACAAAGGCTCTTATGTATTTGAGCATATCCCTATCAAAGCCCAGAACATCTGCCGTGACAATACAAGCCTTGGAGCCGTTTTCTTCAAATACAACAGCGGTGGCATATATATCATCATGCACACCTGTGAACTTGCGGTTGGGGTTGCCGAAACCGGCGAGATTAATTTTCATGTCAGTTGAAATACATTTTCTGCAAAGTCCGATTTTCATTTTATCAATCTCCCATCCTGTTAATATCTCATTAATTAGGGTTACATTCTTTTTCTTTGCTTTGATTATACGCCATCTTTTTCCCCATGTCAACAATCTTACATTTTGGTTACAGTCAATAATTCTCGGTAATTTATGTTGCAAAGGCATGTGAAGATGGAGTATAATATATATGTAAAGTAATGATATATGTAAAGTAATGTGCAAGGAGAGACCGGCCAATGAACAGAAAATATCTTTTGCCGCTGATAGTCGGAATAATCGGTGCCGCGTTGATGGTGGCCGGTATAGTGTCGCTGCTTGTCTCCAACAGCAAAAAGGAAAGCATTCCGGGAAAAACTCTGGGAGAATCCGAAATCGCAGCTTCATCGGTTCCGGAGAAAAAGTTTGAGGAAAAACCTGAGGCAAAACCGGAAAAGAAGCCCGAGCCGGAACAAAAGAAGGCGGATCCGGAAAAAGAAAAGAGAGAAGCGGAAATAAAGGCGGTCACAGAGCTTATCTCTTCGGGAGAATATGCCGCAGCCATAGCGAGAATCGACTCATATGAAACAGATGACGAGGCAACATCCTCGCTTCTTGAGTCTCTCAGAGCGGACGCTATGAAAAAGCTCTACGACTATTCCACGGAGAACTATGGCTACTATATATCTTCCTACGACTACGCAGCCGCCGCGGAACTGCTGGAGCCTGTAACGTATTTCTTCCCTGAGGACGAGGAAATAGCGAAAATCTATGAAATGTGCGTGTCCTTTCAGAATACAGAGCTTTACGAGGGAACCATTGAGCATATATTCTTCCATCCCCTCATAGCCTATCCGGAGCTTGCATTCGACGGGGACGGAAATGAGGCGGGAATTGACAGCTACATGGCAACTGTCCCGGAGTTTAAGGCGGTATTAGAGCAGCTGTACGATAAAGGCTACATTCTCATAGATCCTCATCTTATGTACACAGTAAACGACAACGGCACCGTATCAAAACGGGAAGTGTACGTCCCTGTTGGGAAAAAGCCTATAATCCTCTCTGCTGATAACTACAACTTTATGAAGTACATGCGTGAAAACGGTATGGTTCACGGCCTTGCTCTTGACGAAGACGGAAACGTTGTGACCTTTACAGATGACGGAAAGGGCAACAGAATATACTCCGATGACAACGAGGTGGTGTCGATAACCGATAGATTTGTGCGGGAGCACCCCGACTTTTCTTACGGCGGCTTCAAAGGTGTGATCGGTCTCAACGGCTATGAGGGTACCTTAGGCTACGCCACCAATGTTCCGGGAAGCAAAACATATGAGCAGGATAAAGAGACGGTCAAGGCTATAGCCGACAGATTAAAGAAAACCGGTTGGGCATTTGCCTGCCAAAGCTATGGACACAACCACTACAAGGAGAAATCCCTCAAGTTCATGAAAAATGATGTGGACAAATGGATAACCCAGGTAGCGTCCCTTGTGGGGGAAACGGATATGTATATCTTCCCCTATGGCGAAGTCATCCCTCAGAGTGACGCGAAGCTTGCGTACATGAAGGAGAGAGGTTACAGGTTTTTCTTCGGCTCAAGCCAGATCCCGTTCCTCTACTACTACAAGGACAATGTGCTTATGACAAGGAGAAGCATTGACGGCATATCCCTCAGAGGTTGGAGACTTAAAGAAGTTCTGGACACAGCGTCGATAATTGACAGCAGTCGTCCGGCAAAATACAACAACTGATGCGAAAGGAAGAGATAATATTATGAAAGCGGGATTTGCGAGACTTGACGTCACTCCTCCCTTTGGGGCAAGAATCTCAGGCTACTTTGGGGAGAGAATAGCGGATGGCATAATAACTCCCCTTGAAGCAAACGCTGTGGCTTTCTCCGATGGAGAGAATACCGCGGTGATAATATCCTTAGACATAATCGGTATATGTCAGAAAGAAATGGACATAATAAGAAAGCGCTGCGCGGAGAATAACGGTATCCCATACGAGGCTGTGTTTATAGCCTGCACACATACCCACACAGGTCCTGAGGTGAGCACGGGGAGAATGTTCAAGATTGACCCCGCATATAACGAGTACCTGTTCTCAAGGATATCAGATGCTGCGTCCATCGCTATAGCCGACATGAAGGAAGCTGCTCTCGAAGCCGGCAGGGGAGAGGCGAAGGGCATCTCCTTCGTCCGCCGCTACCGTATGGCTGACGGCTCCACGAAGACCAACCCCGGCCGCAGCTCTGGCGTTGTAGGCCCTATCGGCACACCGGACGAGATGGTACAGCTGTTTAAATTTGTTCGCAAGGACGCCCCGGACATTGCGGTAATCAACTTCCAGGTACACCCTGATGTCATAGGCGGCACAAAACTGTGTTCAGATTTCCCCGGTTTTGTGCGTCAGACCTTTGAAAACGCTATGCAGACGGAAAAGAACGGCATGGGAGTACACTGCGTATACTTTAACGGCGCCCAAGGCGACGTCAATCATGTAAATATAAATGCTCTTCACCGCTCAGGCCTTGAACATTCGCGCCACATGGGAAGATCAATCGCCGCCGCTGCGATGCAGGTATACAGATATACGGAGCCTATAAATTGCGACAAGGTGTATTTCGGACAGAAATCACTTTTTCAGCGTACAAATAAGGGCACACCGGAGCAGGTAGCTGAGGCCAAGGCTGTTTTCAAGCTTCATGACGAGGACTATGAAGGCTACAGCAAGGCTTTAGCCGCGGGAGAAAAGATTATGCCCATAGCCCAAGCGCTGGCGTATATAAGGGGCGAGCAAATGCCCGATATCTACGAGCTGTATCTCACCTGCGTCGGCATAGGCGACCTGGTATTCGCCGGGCTCCCGGGAGAACCATTCACAGTCATAGGCCGGGGAGTAAAGGCAGGAAGCTTATTTAAGTACACCGTTCCCTGCTGCTGCGCCAATGGCTACGAAGGCTATTTCCCCGTAAGGAGTGCCCTTGAGGAGGGCGGCTATGAAGCGATAAGCTGCCGATATAAGCCCGGAGTCGCCGAATCGCTTATAGAAACAAGCGTGGAGCTTATAAAGGAGATAAGAGGATAGGTATAGCTATAAACCTGTTGTTACAATATTGGCATATCTTTCTTTATTCAACGCTTATTCTCGTTTCGCCCCACATGTCGCTTACCCTGAAAGTTATATCCCCTGAGACGGTGGTGTCATAGGAGGGTATTCCCCCGGTAAGCTCATATATCCTGTCCTCCCAAAGGGGAAGATATGCCCCGAGGACAACCGCTCGGGGAGAGAGCATGTGAACGCTTCCCGGCAGGACATGAGAAGAATAGTATCTTCCGGCTGCCACAAGGGAGGTTTCCGGATAGCCTATGTCATACAGCGCCCGTCCCAGAACTTCGGGAGGCAGAGTACCCGGAGCCAGAAGAGACACGTCACCGAGCTCAGCTCTGACCATAAGCCGACTGTCGTAAACTCCCAGATAGAGGGAAATATCCCCGGCGGATTCTATGCAGGACTTTGTAACATATATCGCTTCCGTCTCCGTATCATCATCGGGGACGGGAGCGATGATCTTTTTTACTTCGACCCTTTCAAGCAGCTCCGAAACGCTGGAAATACTGCCGGAGGAGTAGTCGGTCAGAACAAGCAAATCAATTAAGTCCACATTCATGTCCTCAAGATGAATCGAGGCGTTATAGGCGGCGTTATACCCTCCGCAATTTATCATAACCGCGCTGTCTTTCTCCCGAAGGATTACGCACTGTCCACCTCCGGAATCAATAACAGTCAGGTAAGCGCTGTTGATGTATTCGTATCTGTCGGCGGCTACCCCGAGGGCAACACAAAGAACGCAGGCTAAGGCGTAATACCGAAGCCTTGGCGCTGGCGATTTCTTTTTCATAAAAATATAGAAGACGATAATGGCGTAAACCGCCGCAGCGGTGACGACAATGTATACCCCGGAGGTGCCATATGAGGCGTAGGGGATTGAGGCAAGGAGGGTGAGGGTGTAATAAATACCCCGGCAGATTATTGACAGCAGAAATGCGGCCGCCGTTCCCAAAGGCATGGCAATAAATGAGAGAAAAAGGGAGATAATCCCGCCGAAAAAGCAGATTTCAAAAAGAAACAGCAGTAAAATATTTGAAATAGGCGCGATGAGGGACACTTGACGGAAGGTGAAAATCAATATAGGAGTGGAGAACAGCAGCGCCGAAAGAGTGGTGCCGAGGGAATAGGACAAGACAGTCAGAATCCTTTTTATGAGCTTGTTCTCGACGCTCTTAAAAGGAGAGATAAAAAATTCAGCAATCGGCATTGAATAAAGAATAAGACCTAAAGTTGAGGAAAATGACAGCCACAGAGACACATCACACACGGCGTAGGGGTTGAAAAATAGAATTATCGTCAAAGCCAAAAAGAGTGATCTCTTTGAGTCCGCCTCTCGTCCCAGTATGAGGGACAGAAGGTATATGAGCTGCATGATGAGGGCGCGTACCGCGGACACGGGAGCGCCTGTCATAAGGGTAAAAATCACGATAAAAGGCATCGCCGCGAACCGCCCTTTTTTCATCCCCAGAATCTTTAATATAAGAATCACAAGAAAGGACACGTGCATTCCGGAAACGCTGATGACGTGGGAAAGCCCTGTGTCAGTTATATCGTTATAAAAATCATCCTCAAGTGTTGACCTATCTCCGAAAATAAGGGAAATCAGCACAGAGGAGGTGATTTCATCCGGGGACATTGTGTTGAGCCTTTCCTTAAGATTTTCCGAAAATCTTAGGGGATGCGCCCACAAGGGAGGATTGTCAAGCCTCTCCGTATACGCCGGTTCCTTAGATACAGCGGTGAGATAAATACCTCTGCTCTTGTAGTGGTGGAGGGCGTCAAAGCTGGAATACGCTCTGGGAAGCCTGAGGGAAGCGGTGGCCTCAATATAGTCCCCGGGACGTAGGTCGAGAGCTTCAGAATTATACAGCTGTACCTTGAAAGGTATCCGAAGAGCGTGACCGTTGACCTCGTAAACCCTGAGGACAACTCTCTCACCAGCTCTGTCTGGAGCGGAGGCGGCGTGTCCCGATATGTCACATGTCTGCCCCGAGTACCTAGCGGCAGGATTATAGACGATGCGGGAATAGCCCTCGTATACAAAAATCGCGCAAATCATCCCCAAAACGGCGAAGATCATGCGCGAATCCTTGATTTTACAGTATTTTTTGATGACAAATGACAGAACAAGTCCGCAGAAGAGGATCAAAAGGCACGGAATGAGCCATGTGTCCCGGAGAATATACTCCCTGAGAAGCAGCATAAAAGCTATCCCTGAAGAAAACCAGGCCATTAAGCTCTTCCTCCTTCGCTATTGCTTTTCCCGTACAATTATGCTACAATACTACCACAAAACAAGAGATATTGCAATATAATAAAGAGGTACATTATGGGAATCGGCATGGAATATGAACAGCTTAAAAATGAGCTTATCCGTCACGGAAAACTCTATTATATCGACGATAATCCTGAGATTTCCGACTATGAGTATGACATGCTCATGGAGAGACTCAAAGAGATGGAGAGAGAGCACCCCGAACTTGTTGCTCCTGATTCTCCCACTATGCGGGTAGGCGGCGCTCCCCTTAAGTCGTTTGAAAGCTACACCCACTCCTCCCCCCTTCTCAGCATGAACGATGTGTTCGACCTTGAGGATTTGAGAGCCTTTGACAGGAGGGTAAAAGCCGCGGGTGAGACGGACTATGTTGTGGAGTATAAAATCGATGGACTTTCCGTTGCTCTTGAGTATATTGACGGAGTGTTTGTCGCCGGAGCTACCAGAGGCGATGGGGAGACAGGCGAAAACGTAACCGAGAACCTGAAGACAATCCACTCAGTCCCTCTGAAAATTGAAAACGCCCCCCGCAGGCTCGTTGTGAGAGGGGAGGTATACATGACGAAGCGCTCCTTTGAGAAGCTGAACGAGGAGAGAGATAATTTGGGAGAGCCATGCTTCGCGAATCCGAGAAACGCCGCCGCCGGCTCTCTGCGGCAGCTGGACAGCAGAATAACCGCGCAGCGAAAGCTTGACATATTCTGTTTTAATATCCTTGACCGTGACGGAGAGTCGGATATCCAAACACATAAGGAAAACCTTGACTATCTGCGCTCCCTTGGGTTTACAGTAAGTCCGGAGTATAATGTGTTTGCCGATATCGAAGAGGTTTGCTCAGAAATCATCAGGCTGGGAGAAAGACGCTCTGAGTTGCCTTTTGACATAGACGGAGCGGTGGTAAAAGTAAACAACCTTTCATTAAGGGAAACCATGGGAAGATCCGCCAGATCCCCCCGGTGGGAAGTGGCATACAAGTACCCTCCGGAGACTGCGAAGACAAAAATTCTTGACGTGTTCATTACTGTGGGACGTACAGGTGTTCTGACGCCGACAGCGCTTCTTGAGCCCGTGTGGCTGGCGGGCAGTACAGTATCTAAGGCATCCCTTCACAATCTGGACTATATCCGTTCAAAGGATATAAGGGTAGGAGATACTATTATAATAAGAAAAGCCGGGGATATAATCCCGGAGGTGGTGGAGACCGTGTTCTCAATGAGACCGGAGGATACGGCAGAGTTTGAAATGCCAAGCGTCTGCCCTGAATGCGGCTCCCCTGTGATACGTGATGAGGACGGGGCAGCCCACCGCTGCATCGGAGTCGATTGCCCTGCCCAGAGGCTTCGTAACCTTACTCACTTTGCCTCCCGTGATGCTATGGATGTCGCTGGCTTAGGTCCCGCTGTCACTTCGCTGCTGCTGGAGGCGGGACTTTTGAAAACCGCCGCTGATCTCTATGAGCTGAGAAGCGAGGACATAGCGGAACTTGACAGGATGGGTGAATTATCTTCCGCAAACCTGATTTCCGCCATAGACGACAGCCGTGACAGGGGACTTGAAAGACTTCTGTTCGCGCTGGGTATCCGCCAGGTAGGTTCAAAGGCGGCAAAGGTACTGGCGCAGACCTACGGAAATATTGACAGGCTCATGGAGGCAGATATAGTCTCTCTTACAGCAGTGCCGGATATAGGAGAGATAACGGCAAACAACATCATCAAGTATTTTGCTCTAGAAAGCTCCAGAATCCTTGTGGAACGTCTAAAACTTGCGGGTGTGTCCACCGAGGCTAAGGAGGAGCGCTCTGCGGACAGACGGTTCGAGGGAAAGACCTTTGTGCTGACGGGAGCTCTTGAGCGCTTTACACGTGATGAAGCTACGCTGATGATAGAGCGGCTGGGAGGAAAAGTCTCCGGCTCAGTTTCGAAGAAAACAAGCTATGTCATAGCGGGAGAAGACGCCGGCTCAAAGCTTCGCAAGGCTAACGAGCTGGGTATTCCGGTGCTGACGGAGGAAGAATTTATAAGGATGACGGAATAGGGGAGAACAAATATGAAAAGACTTGTCATACTGCTTGTTGCCGCTGTTCTCTGTATAGCTTTGATTGCCTGCGTGTCACATGATACAAGGACATCTGACGTGCCTGAAAGGATTACTGAAGAATCCGCGATGAAAGAAGCAGTAAAGGATGAAGTCAAAGAAGAACCAAAAGAGGAAGTAAAAGAAGAAGTCAAAGAAGAACCCGAACACCTTAATCTGAAAAGCGGAGACTACACAATAGTCTATCCTAAGGGAGTTTCAACCCATACCCGTTTGGCGGCGGAGATGCTGGGAGAAAAGCTGGTAATTTCATCGGGAGACGATGAAAGCGTCCCTGCGGGGGAGTTTGAGATCCTTGTGGGTGAGACAAACAGAGGAAACGCAGGTGATAATCCCGGGCTTTATGACTATACAATAAAGGCAGAGGGCTCAAAGCTTGTCATATCAGGCGGCTGTGACGATGCACTGACCGGAGCTATGACATACTTGATGAGAAGCGGGGAGTTCACGCCCGAAAACGCCCCCGCGGACTTTAGTTATTCCTTTGATGGAGCGGACGACAGGGAGGAGTATATCGCGGATCCCGACCGTTTTATTCCAAACTGGACATATCTCTTTGAAGTGCCGGAGTGGATGCGTGATTTTGAGGAAACGCTGGCGACAATCAGGGATCCGGACGGACGAATGATCGCTTCCTGCCACCGGGGTGACGCCATGAACTATCCCGAGAATTCTATCGAGGCGTTGATTAGCTGTATCCTCATGGGAGCGGACAATATCGAAATGGATGCCCGTCCCACTAAGGACGGCGTACTGGTGCTGCTTCATGACGAAACACTCAGCCGCACCACCGACTGCAGGATGAAAAAGGGCAAAAACGGTCTTCCCGAGTCGGAATACCTGTCAGACTGGACTTTTGAGCAGGTGCGTCAGCTTTGTCTTCTCGATCTTGGAGGGAAAGCGACGGATTATGTTATCCCCACCATGGAGGAAGCTCTCACCGTATGCTGTGAGCGCACCACGATCCGTTTTGACAAAGCGGAAGTCTGGGACTGGGATACCCAGATGTACCCCCTGATTAAAAAAACCGAAGCCTACCGCAGCTGTGTGCTGAACTTTGACTACCCTTTAGAAAAGAGATTTAAAATTCGCGAGGAGATCCTTGCCGACAGCGGGTATGATGTACCCATGTTTCACCATTTCGCCACTGACAGGAAGGACACCTGGGCAGCGGATACTGCTATGTTCAAGGAGAAGGGTATAACTGCTATAGCTTGGTGGAACTGGGCGGCAAGCTCTATGAAGCGCCTGATGATGACCACAGCTCCTGAGCTTGAGGCGGTGAGAAATGATATCCGTATCTATGTCCAGCCCCACATACTTAACGGAGGCACGGAGAGTTATGGCGTGTTTGATATGCTCCTTGAGGGCGGCTGCAACTGTATGCTGTTGGACAAAGCCCTTAGCGCCCAGATGTACATCGCCAAGAATTTCACCCCTACGGAGTATTGACACACTTGATGAAATATGCAAATGATGAATGAAAAAGCACAGGGGATCATATCAACTGATACGTCCTCTGTGCTTTATTTGGTGTGAAATCGGCACCTGTTATTACCTTAGCATATCAAAAACCTTCCGTTATAAATCACGTTTCTCGAATAATTTAACCGACAGGAGCCAGGATAGGACGAAGAGAATAGCTACAACGATTGAGACGATGTAAAGCGGTGGAGAGAGGGACAGCTTATACCCTTTGCCCGATATATTGTTGAGAATGGCAATCGCTCCCCAAAATATACCGAGGACCACATAATATAGAGCCTTGCCTTTTACAGCTCCGAAACGATAGACGATGGGCATGAGGATTGAGGGGGTCACAAGGGCGACGGAGAACATGGCACATATGTTGGAGAAAAACGTTTCAAGGGAAAACGAGCCTATAACAAGTGTGGCTACAGAGTATGTAACGGAGGTGAACACAAGGTTACTTCCGCAGGCGATAAGGCAGAACAGATATTTGGAGGACACAAGGGTTTTCCTCGACAGGGGAAAGGCAGAACTGAAGGTTTGCCATTTCTCCCTTTCGTCATAGGACTGGAGGGTAAAGGTTATCATGCCCACCAGCATAGAAGGGTAAAGGGTAAAGAAAATATTTTCCCCATCTGTTATGGACATAAAG
>JAAZBA010000254.1 GCA_012514045.1 Clostridiales bacterium
CAATTGGGAGCCTCCTCTGTTGCTTTTTTGTGTAGTAACTTAACTGTAACACATCCGGCTCTCAATTGCTATCCTTTTTTCAAGTATTACACTCGAAGTGTAACACATCTATTGTAATCCTACACCGTTGATTATTCAGATTTTCACCGCTTGATTGACAAAGACACCGGGGGATGGTATAATTTCGGTACGAAAACCAATATATAAAGGCAGGTATGTTTATATGTCGGCAAAGCTTAAAGTGGGAGCCGCCAAGGCGGACATCACCCCTAAGATAGGCGCTATTCTTCAGGGCTACGCCCCGGGACGTCCTGCGGAGTCAATAAATGACAATCTCTATGCCACAGCCTATGCCTTTGAATACAGGGACAGACGCAGTGTCATCGTGTCCCTTGATCTGTGCCTTGTAAGCGATCCCCTTGTGACGAAGATTCGCAAAGCCATTGAGGAGAAGACAGGCGTTCCCGCGGAGAACACCATCATCAGCACTACCCACACACATTCCGGCCCGCATACCCGCACCATGCCGGGGCGATATCCTCCCCTTGATACAGACTACATCTATGGCAAAATGGTCACCGGGATCGCTCAGGCGTCATACGACGCGGTACAGTCGCTCCGCCCCGCTCTTGTTGGTATCGGCGCCACCGATAGCGACGTGGGCATCAACAGAAGAGGCATCGCTAAGGACGGCACAGTGGTATTAGGCCAGAATCCCTATGGTAGCAAAGACCCGATAATGACGGTTGTGTCCTTCCGGGAGCCGGATGGAGCCATTATCGGAAACATGATACACTACGGCTGCCACAACACCGCCTCCGGCATCAATCCCGAGATAACAAGGGACTGGTGCGGCGTTATGAACGACCGTCTTGAGGCGGTTTCCGGCGGCATTACCGCATTTTTCAATGGCTGCGAGGGCGACTGCGGACCGAATCTCCCCAACGGCAGCACGACAGGCAACCTTCAGATGGCTCTTGAACTGGGGGGCAGAGCCGCGATTGACGCAGTAAGAGCGTGGAAATCCATCAAAATCTGGCATGATGACTGCGATATGAAGGTCATCACCGGTGATATAGTTCTTCCCCTGAAGCCCGTAGGCACGGCGGAGGAGATAAAAAAAGAAATCGAAGCCCAGGGAGATCCGGAGACGCTGAAGGGACTCAGGAGGACAGGCTACGATGTTCTCCTTGATAGGCTCGCTTTTGTGGAAGCGGGAAATAAAGGCGAAGACAGCAGAGCTCTTCCCCATTCCCTGATTTCAATAGGACCAGTGGCGTTTGTACCTATCCCATTCGAAACCTTTTCCATTATCACGCTGAGGCTCCGGGAGTATAGCCCCTTTGCCCACACCCTCTCCCTTTCCAACGGCAACGGCTCTCTTATGTACTTTCCCTCTCAGGATCAGCTCTGCCGCGGCGGCTATGAGGTATGGATGTTCACCTCCATGCAGCTCCAGCCCTTCGGTGATGATTCCGAGCAGTATTACATAAATCAGTGTACAGCCCTTCTTGAGGCTCTTAAGGAGAATAAATAATGTATAATTATGATGTAATTGTATGCGGCGGAGGCACAGCCGGTGTCATGGCTACCATCGCAGCCGCCAAAGGCGGCGCGAAAACCCTTGTGATAGAGCAGTACGGTAACCTGGGCGGTACCGCCGTCTCAGGCATCCCCTTCCTGGGCATATACGATGGAAACGACGAGAGAGTCAACGGCGGCCTTGTGGAGGAACTGGTGGAGCGGATGAAAAAAGAAAACGGCACCCTTGACGGTGTGTTCGGCGCCACCTGGAACGATGGGAAATACCGTTTTTCCATTACACCTTTCGATGAGGAGATATATAAATACGTAATCCAGGAGATGATCCTTGAAGCCGGAGCGGAAATCCTTTTCTACAGCTTCATAAGCGACGTTACAACGGAGGGAAGAAATATCAAATCCGTAGAGGTCGTAAACAAATCCGGCAAAAGAGAGTACACCGCCAAAGTGTTCATAGATACCACCGGCGATGCGGACGTGGCTTTCCGCGCTGGTGTTGCGATGGTGGAGAAATCCTCAGTCCAGAACGCTTCAATCCTCTTTAAAGTGGGCAATGTGAACAACCACCGTTTCCTTGAAGCTCTGGAGACAGGCAAAGGCATAGCCGGATGGGGTCAGTGGCATACGAGGGTGCTGAAGGGCAAAAGGCTCAATTCCGATGAGATAGGTCCCGTTCATATGGCAGGCCACATCATAGCGGGTGAGGGCAGAGAGATAACCTTTACCGCCGTAAGTATCTATGACGGGGAGGTATCCCTCAACGCCACCCGTACCATCAATATCCATGGCGGCAGCGCCGAGAGCCTGACGGAGGGGGAGATTTCCGAGCGCCGCCATATCCATGAGATAATGGCAACATTGCGGGATAACGTTCCCGGCTTTGAAAACGCCCACATAATTGCTTCCGCTCCCATCGGTATACGTGAAAGCCGGAACATCGATGGTAGATACCGCCTTGAGCAGGAGGATGTGCTGTCGGGACGCCAGTTCTGCGACTCTGTGGCAAGGGGCGCATACCCCATAGACCGCCACGACCCGAAGGGCGGGAGAACCCAGTTCGCCTTTATTGAGGGTTGCGGCTCATATTCTATACCCTTCAGAGCCATGCTTCCAAAGGAATACGATAATCTTCTTGTGGCGGGACGCTGCGTGTCCGCAAGCCATATCGCTATGGGCAGCGCCCGTATAATGGGCGCCGCTATGAGTCAGGGTCAAGCCGCGGGTACCGCCGCCGCTATCGCTATATCCGACAACGTGCCCGTATGCGAGGTGAATATCGCGAAGCTTCAAGAGAAGCTCACCTCCGACGGAGCGCTTATATAATGAATTATGATAAAGATTGCTCTTTTACAGATCGCCCCCACGGGAACAAAGGAGGGCAACAGACGAAAAGGCATAGACTTTTGCCGAAAAGCCGGGGAAATGGGCGCTGACATTGCATTGTTCCCTGAGATGTACTCAAACGGCTACAATATCTACGGTAGAGACGCGTCCGTTTGGACAGCCGAGGCGATTGATGAGACAGACATTTTTGTTTCCTCTTTTTCATCTCTTGCTTGGGAGCTTGACATGGCCATAGGGATAACGTTTCTTGAAAAGTGTCCCACCGGACCGAAAAACTCCCTTATTCTCTTCGACAGATATGGAAAGAAAGCGCTTCACTACTCAAAGGTACATACCTGCGACTTCGACGCGGAGAAACACCTCACTCCGGGAGAAGATTTTTACGTCACAGAACTTGACACTTCCGAGGGATCGATGAAAATCGGCGCAATGATATGCTATGACCGGGAATTTCCTGAAAGCGCGAGGGTGCTGATGCTGAAAGGCGCGGAGATAGTACTTGTGCCGAACGCTTGCCCCATGGAAATAAACCGTCTGTCCCAGCTTCGCGGAAGGGCTTACGAAAACATGACGGGCTACGCCACCTGCAACTATCCCGATGAAGTGCCCGACTGCAACGGGCACTCCACAGCCTTTGACGGCATGGCGTACCTGCCGGAGCTTGAATGCTCAAGGGACACCTGTATCCTCGAGGCGGATGGCTCTGAGGGAATATTCATGGCGGAGTTCGACCTTGAGAGGATGAGGGAATACCGCAGGTCGGAGGTCCACGGCAACGCCTACAGACATCCGAAAAAGTACGGTATTTTATGCGATACCGCAATAAACGAGCCTTTTGTAAGGGATGATTACAGGGAATGAAAAAAGTCAGAATTACGGTCATGAGGATAACCACATATCCCGACCTGATGGAAAAGTACGAAAACCCCATTGAAAACGCCTGCAACATGGAGGAGGGGATGACCTTCATCTGCGAGGGCTGGCGGCGCCCCGAGGGCTTCTGCCTCAGCGCCTGGGAAACACTCTCCCCCTTCGTGATGACCCTCGCCCACGGCGGGGAGGACTTCTACGACGGCTGGATGAAGAACAAAAGATCCGCCATGTTGTCCTGCAACGACGGCTTCCGCCCGGTGACTTTCCTTGTGGAGGCTATTGAAGGATGAATGCACATTATAAAACTTCTGAGGTGATACATTCACCTGTATAAAAAGTGAACGATTTTACAAAAAGAAGGACGAATGTAGAATGAAGCTTATTGACATATTAAAGAATGGAAAACTCTCCCTGTCTTTTGAAGTGTTCCCTCCAAAGACAGATTCCGCCTTTGACAGCGTTAAGGTGGCGACAGAGAAAATAGCGGAGCTGCACCCCTCGTTTATGTCCGTCACCTACGGAGCCGGCGGCGGCACAAGCCGCTACACCCTTGAAATCGCCAAACGCATCAAGGAGGAGCACAATGTGCCTATGCTTGCCCACCTCACCTGCGTGTCCTCCACAAGAGAGACGGTGAGGGAGAAAATAAGGGAGATAAAGGAGGCGGGGATTATAAATGTAATGGCTCTGCGCGGAGATCTCACCCCGGAGCTTGCTTCAAGCGATCGGAGCACATGGCATTACCGCCACGCCTCGGAGCTTGTGCGGGAGCTTAAGGAGATAAACCCTGATTTCTGCATCGGCGGCGCCTGCTATCCCGAGATCCATCCTGAAAGCAAGAACCAGAGGGAGGACATAAAGCATCTGAAGGAAAAAGTGGAGGCGGGATGCGATTTCCTCACTACCCAGATGTTCTTCGACAATAATCTGCTCTATAATTTCCTGTATAAGATCCGTGAGGCGGGCATCACCGTGCCGATAATACCCGGCATCATGCCTATCACCAACGCAAACCAAGTGGAAAAGGCCATGAAGCTCTCTGGCTCATTTATGCCTCAGAGATTTAAGAGCCTTGTGGACAAGTTCGGCTCCGCCCCAAGGGCTATGAAGCAGGCGGGAATCGCCTACGCCACGGATCAGATAATTGATCTGTATGCCAATGACATCACAAATGTGCATGTTTATTCCATGAACAAGCCGGACGTGGCGAGAAAGATACAGTCAAATCTCTCGGAGATAATAAAATAACGGAGGAGAGAAATAATGAACCCGATAATCGGCTCAACGGCTCGGGGAAATGAACCTTTCTTTGATGCTTTCAGGATTACCGATAAGGACGGAGAGACATATTGCTACCGAACCGGCTTGACGGTTTATGAGGAGGTGTTCAGAGGCGGCCACCTCACCTCCGGCGGCTTCAACTTCGCGGGATTTCCCCAGAACACTTTGGACAACGACCCCGTAAGAATCCCGGAATCGGGACTAAAGCCCCACGACGTTTTTTCCTTTGAGCTTGACGGACGTACAGCGGAAGCGAGACTTGAAAACATTTCTTTTGAGAAGCGTGTTGAGGTAAGAGAAAACGGGGAAAGCTTTCTCCACTGCATACACACCCTATCCTGCCGAGGGATGGATTTCACCGTAAGGGTACATACGGAGCTTGACGGCACCCGGTCGCTTGTCCGCTACCTTGAGCTTGAAAACTCAGGGGAGCGCACTGTGCGCATAGGCTCGATCACCCCTCTTTCCGGCTGCCTTGAGGAGTTTGATGGCTATAAAGAGTTCAGCTCCTCGGGAGACCCCTCAAAGACATACTCATTGGGATATATGGACTGCGCCAGCTGGGGCAACGAAGGTCTTTTCCGCTGGCATGACCTGCCAAAAGGTGGTACCTACTTCGGCGGACGCTATGAAGACGACCGCTATCGCCATCCATCCGCGTTTATCAGAAATAATCTGCTCGGCTCTATCACAAACATCCAGCTGGGGTACTTCGGAGGCTACAGATTCTCCTTTAACCATCAAACCGACACAGCCTCCGCAGGCATGATCGGCCAGAGCACATATAAGACAAGACTATTGTTCTCCGTAATGCTCCATTCTCCCAATCCTCAGGGAATTCTCCGAAAGGGAGAAAAGCTTGTAACTCCCAAGGTGCATTTCTCCAAGATATCGGGCTCCCTTGACGATTCGGTAAACGCCATGCACGACCACCTGAGGAAGAGCGTGTTTACCCTGCCGAAGCCGAGGGGTAGAACGGGCGTGCTTGCCGCCGGAATGGGCGCCGAGAGAGATATGACAATGGAGGCGATAAAGTATTTTGTGGATACTGCCGCGGAGCTGGGAGCGGAATACTTTATCCTCGACGCAGGCTGGTACTGCAGCCCCGGAAGAGAGGGTTTGGACTGGTGGGCTAAGGCCGGAGACTGGGAATTTAATACTGATCTCTATCCTAACGGCGGCGAGGAGATCGTGAAATATGTAAAAAGCAGGGGACTTCGCTTCGGACTTTGGCTTGACGCGGAGCGAGTCGGCCCTAAGAGCAAGGTGTGGGAGGAGCACCCTGAGTGGAGAGGACTCAAATACTCCGAGGATGAAAGAGGGAGTATACTTGACATGTCAAATCTCGAGGTTGTGGCGTGGGTTGAGTCTGAGCTTATCCGCATTTTTGAAAGGTACGACGTGGAGCTCTTCAGGCTAGACTACAATGTGAGCACAAAGGATCTCTCTTGTATGGGAGAAAAGGATGGGGAGACATACTGCACTACCCTTGAATACTGCGACAATGTGAACGCCATGTACCGCCGCCTGAGAAAAAAATTCCCCAATATGCTTTTCGAAAACTGCGCCGGCGGCGGAGGAAGAACAGACATCGGTACCGTTCAGAATTTTACCCACACCTGGGTATCCGACTGGCAGGTAGCTCCCAGATCCTTCGCCATAACAAACGGCATGACCATGGTGCTGCCTCCCGAGTATGTGGATCGCCTTGCCAGCGGCATGCACAGTTTGACAAGAGGCTCCCTTGACTTTATAATCCGTCAGACACTGTTCGGAAAGCCCACCACAAACTCCTACGCTCCCGTGGGGGGTGAGCCCAACCCGGCGCAGCTTGCGTTTGTAAAGCATTGCTATGATATATACAAGGATTTCATGGCTCACATGATGGAGGACGGAAGAATATATCACCATACGCCCGAAGTGTTTGAGTCAAGACCCAAGGGTACGGGGATTATCGAGCGAGGCACAAAGGATCTGTCAAGAAGCGTTATCGGTGTGTTCCGCCTGGCTGACGCCGCATCGAAAGAGGATGTGATAGTGTTCCCAAGAGGTATTGATGTGGGTGGAACATATAAAGTAACGCTGGATAATCAGGCCTTGAAAGGCGCCGCCAGCGCCGAGGTATCCGGATTTGAAATAATGAACAGAGGAATAAGAGTACGTCTCAAAGACTCAATCTCAAGCGAACTTGTGCTGCTTGAAAGAGTGTAAGGGATGAATAAATCGGGGTTGCAGCGAATTTTCTTTTCGCTGCAGCCCCGTTTGCGAACATCGGAGGGGGATAGGGTATTTATCCCATCTGCAAACGTCAAAGGCATATTCCGCTCCAAAGCTTCCCCTTGATGGGGAAGCTGTCTTATGACACGGGATACCGCGTCATAAGACCGATGAGGTGATACGTAGCCTGATGCAGGCGATACCTACATATGCTCCATGGTTTTTTTGCAGGCTTCGTCTATGTCAATAGTATCGTAGCCGAAGATCGTTGTCTGGAGCTTGCCGTTTATCGGGTTCTTCCATTCTTCGCCTACGCAGCTGTAGCCGCCCCGCATGCCGAGGATTGAGCCCACGGTGGCGCCGTTGCAGTCGGTGTCGAAACCGGCCTCAACGGACATGCATATAGATTTGCCGTAGTTACCGCCGCCGTAGAGGAGGGACGCGGTGACGATGAGGGCGTTTGATATGGTGTGGCACCAGTCGTGACCATTGGTGTCATCGTACCTTGCGTAGATTTTCTTAAAGCATTCCTCCTTTGAAACTCCCGCGCGGAAGTCAGAAAGAAGAGCGTAAACCTGCTCATAGAGCCGGGAAGTGGCGGGAATCTCCCCAAGACCGCCTAAAATGATGTCTTCAAGGGAGTCCGTAACGGCGGCGCAGGCGATCATGGCGGCGACGAACATCTCTCCATATATACCGTTCTTTATGTGTGATATTGAAGCGTCACGGAACGCCATGTCAGCAGCCAATTCAGGCTTCCCGGGATTGATGTAGCCGAAATAGTCGCCCCTTATCTGAGCACCTATCCACTCTCGATA
Source organism: Clostridiales bacterium (assembly GCA_012514045.1). Lineage (GTDB taxonomy): Bacteria > Bacillota > Clostridia > Oscillospirales > QAMX01 > JAAZBA01. The sequence continues at coordinate 8,076 of JAAZBA010000254.1, forward strand.
GGGGTTTTTATATATGGCGGAGGCGGGAGGCGTATAGCCTCTGACGAAGTTGCAGAACGCGACCCGCTCGGCGGTGCAGTAGGCGTTTTTGCTCTGAAGCGCAAGCCATATCTTCGCTATGTCTCTGGGAGTGAAATCGCGGGAGTACTTCTCAATAACCGTCTGTGCGAGAACCATGTAGTTTGTATCGTCATCGGCGGGCATGAATTCCACTTTGTCGGCGTAACATCTCTCACGGAAGGGGAATTTGAAGCTTTCGGCTATCTCGTCGGTGATGTCGCTGTGCAAAATGTACCTATGCATGGGGTAGTTGCCTGTCTTTTTAAGGAATGGGATAAGCTCATGAAGGCGGATTCCCTCCACAGTTTTGCCCAAGAGGCAGCCGCAGATTCTGCTGTACCAGGCGCCTCTGATCTTGTCGTAAAGGGTGTCTCTGTCAGGGATATTTTTATTGAACTCATGGCTTTTTCGAAGAGCCCTGATTTCCTCAAGGGTGGATGGTTCGTTATATTTATAGCCTTCAACGATGGGGGCATCGGTGACTATGTCGAATATAACATCCGCCAGCTTTTCGCGCTTCTCATCGGGCGGGAGAGCGGAGACCGCATCGAACAGAGCTTTATACCGCTCTATATCCTTGCCTTCCTCAATAGATTGAGTATATTCTGTGGCAAGCTGAGCGGAATACAGCTCCCACACATGGGCGGATTTATAATCGGGTAGGATTGGCTTTGACATAGGGAGTACCTCCTTTACATTTTCTTTCTGCAGCCGTCTATAATATAGTTTACGCCGGAGATGTACGCCGCGCTTTCGTCCGCCAGGAAGCAGATAAGGTTGGCGCACTCGTCATTGGAGCCGGAACGGTTCATGAAGGACAGCTGTGCGTTTGCTTTGAGGTCGTCGTTGATGCCTCCGGGGGAGACAGCGTTTACCGTGACGCCCCGCTCAGATACCTCCTTAGCCAGAGCCTTGGTAAAGCCTAAAATCGCGCCCTTGGACATGGAGTAGTCAGCCATCGATACGATGCCGTAGACTCCTGCCACGGAGGACAAGTTGACGATTCTGCCGTAGCCTCGTTCCAGCATGCCGTTTATGACAGCGCGGGTGAAGTAGAGAGTACCCAAGATATTGATGTCGATTTTCCTCTTCCACATGGAGCTGTCGGAGTTTTCAAACAGGATGCCATAGGTGTCCTTGTATACACCGGCGTTGTTTATAAGGATATCGATCTTTCCAAACTTTTTCGCAGCGAACGCCGCGGCGCTGTTTACCCGCTCCTCATTTGCCACATCACAGACATAGCCATAGACTTCCCTACCGTATTCTTTGAGGCTTTCTACAGATTCGCTCAGAAGCTGTTCATTGATGTCGACAAGCAGCACATTGCCGCCGTTCTTCGCGATCATCCTTGCCGTGGCAAAACCGATACCCATGGCAGCTCCCGTTATAATTGCGTTTCTCCCGCTGAAATCCATACGTTTATCGTTCCTTTCCTATATCTTCATATTAAATGTATTATACTAAAATACGCAATGTTTGGCAATGCAAAAAAACATGGCGGCAACAAAAAACTCCCCCGAAAAAATCGGAGGAGTTTATATTCTGGAGGCGCCACCGAGAATCGAACTCGGGAATAAAGGTTTTGCAGACCTCTGCCTTACCGCTTGGCTATGGCGCCGGATCTGATGGTTTCATTATTATACTATGGAACATCTGCTTTGTCAAGTCTTTTTTTCTTGACTTTTTTATGCATATACTGTATAATAGCTTTGCTGAATATTATACGTGCAAAAACCGCTAAAAATCATTAAAAAGTGAAATAAGAAGAAAAACGAAGAAACAGGAACAGAATGGACGATAATCGGCTTTTACTCCTCTCAGATTTTCCGGAATCGGCAGATAATGCTCTTGAAAATTTCCGGTGAATATGATAAATTATACATGTATAATGTGTGGCGCAGTATCCTAGTCAGAGCGACCGGCTCTCAAGACGGGCCTAAAAATCCGTTTAAGGGCACATCGATGAAGTCTCTGGTGCTTGCTTTATATGCCCAATGTAGGGTGGGTGCTGGGGGTTAAGGCTCCAGGGCGTTCCGCAATGGCATGCGGAGGGCGACCCTGCTGCCGTGGAGGCCTGCTTTTGTGCGGAGCCTATACATTCCGCGGGAATTGACGGACAACGTACAGGGCAGGGGTAAACCTGCAATGCGGTGGGGGAACAAAGAACTCCTGCTGTGTGCAGTGTAGCCTGCCTTGAGTGGGTATGGTGGATGGACGTTGGGTCCAAACCGATGCATAAATGCGAGCTGTTTCGTGGCCATGAAACGGCAAAAACGCAGTCTTCCTTGAAACCATATTTGCAAAAGAGGCTAGGAGTCGGCTCGACTGTTGCGGAAAACGCCTAGGCTGATATTTCAGGCAGCAACAGGATTGCAGTACGTACTTAGTGGCAATTCGGTCCCGGCTATGGCAACATACTGGCACGCGCTCTAAGGGGAAACCACCTTATCGGCAACGAAAGGCAGCGCGCGAGGAAATCTAACCGAACCTATGACGTAAGGTTTACTTTTGCTGTCGCCACACATTTTATTTTTATTTTTAAGGAGAAGTAAAGTGAAATCCGACGATCGACCTACAGATACGGAAAAGAAACAGATAAAAAACAACACGAAGCATAAGAAAAGTTCCCGCAGACTGTCCTGGCCTCTTACCATGATGCTGACAACCTTCATTCTCTCCATGACCATGTCCTTTGCCTCCAGCGAAGCTCTGGAAGGTGTAGGCTACTTATCGGGATTTGTTGTGCTTTTCTTTTTTATCGCCGTCGGTATTGCTTTTGACATAGTTGGCACTGCCGCTACCAGCGCCCAGGAGAAGCCTTTTCATGCGATGGCTTCAAAGAGAGTGAATGGCGCCAATCAAGCTGTGTGGATAGTAAGAAACGCGGAAAAGGTCTCGAACTTCTGTAACGACGTAATCGGCGATATATGCGGCATCATATCCGGTACAACCGGAGCTGTTATAGTGCTGCAGTTTGCCATGGACACAGGGGCAAACACCGTCCTTGCTCAGCTTGTGCTGACTGGTGTGGTAGCGGGAATTACCGTAGGCGGAAAAGCCTACGGAAAGACCGTGGCTATAAGCCGCTGCAACGATATTATTTTTGCCGTTGGCAAATTGATGTATACATTCTCGGGGCTCATACGTAGAAAGAAAAGGAGCCCCTCCGACAAGGATAAGCAAAGTGATAATTCCGGACAAAAGGGAGCTAAAAACTCTCGATGAGAAGAGTTTAAAAGCTCTGTGCGAAAAAATAAGACATTTTCTCATTGAAAATGTGTCAAAAACAGGAGGCCATCTGGCTTCCAATCTAGGCGTTGTGGAGCTTACCCTTGCGCTTCACATGGAGTATGACACCCCCCGGGACAAGCTGCTGTTTGATGTGGGGCATCAGTGCTATGTGCACAAGCTCCTTACGGGCAGACAGGAAGGTTTTGCTTCTTTGCGCTCTTATGGGGGAATGTCGGGCTTCCCCGACCCATCGGAAAGCGAGCACGACTGCTTCGTGGCAGGCCACGCCTCCGCTTCTCTTTCCGCCGCGCTTGGTATGGCGCGGGCAAGAACTATAGCCGGGGAAAACTACAGTGTCGCGGCTCTTATAGGCGATGCTTCCATATCCGGCGGTATAGCGCTGGAGGCTTTAAATGACACTGGCCGTTCCGGTGAGGCGCTTGTCATTGTGCTTAATGACAACGAAATGTCAATCTCGAGAAATGTGGGGGCATTGGCGGAATACCTTTCAAGACTTCGCACCA
>JAAZBA010000344.1 GCA_012514045.1 Clostridiales bacterium
CCGTTGTCACCTATTCGGCTTTTTACCCTGCTCGCGGAAACAGATACGGTCAACGTCCCCTCGTCCGTCTGGTAGAGACCGAAGTGCTTTTTCCCTTCCTCAAAAATCATCTGGGTGCTCATCAGTCCGCTTCTTATAAGGGTTACGCAGCTGTCTTCCACCTTCAGGGTGGTTGTCACTCCCGCAAGCCCCGTAAGGGAGCTTTCCTTGTATATTATGTAATACTTGCCGTTTTTCTTGTAGAGCTTCCCTTCGGTCATAAGCTCAATATTATCCGATTCGCCGTCGATATCATATCTTGGTTTGCCGCATATAGTAATTGTAACATCTTTTCTCATATTTATAAGCCCGCCTTTGACGGGCGTTCCTCCTTTTACAGACAACTATACTGCATTATATTTTATCATGCTGTTTGTTCTTTTACAAGGGAAAAAGGTTATAATTTTATATTTATTGATATTGGTTTTTATTTATAAGTCCATAGCATAAAGTATGTATTGCAAATTTCCGGATTTATGGTATAATATCCCAAGTAAAGATACAAAAAGGAGAACTATCCGCCATGATAATCGCAATAATCGTTGTATTGGTGCTTCTTGCGCTCGGTTTCGTCACCTTCCCCGGCCGTACCGCTGAGGATAAGCATGATGTGGAAAGCTTTATAAAAGTGGCTTATGCCCACAGGGGGCTCCATAATCTCGACAATGGTGTCCCAGAAAACTCTGCGAAGAGCTTTCACGAGGCAAGCGCCGCAGGTTACGGCATTGAGCTTGATGTGCGTCTTTCTTCCGACAACAAAGTTATGGTATTCCATGACGATACTCTCAAGAGAATGTGTGGCATAGACGCCAAGGTGTCGGATTATACCTGCGACGAGCTGGAAAACATTATGCTTCTGGACACAGGCGAGACAATCCCTTCCCTGGAGAGGGCTCTGTCGGTTATATCAAAGGACACCCCCGTAATCGTGGAGCTCAAGACCGGAAAAAAACATGAGCTTCTCTGTGAGCTTACCGCGGAGCATCTGAGAAGCGCCGGCGGCACATACTGCATTGAGTCCTTTGATCCGAGAATCGTAGGATGGTTCCGCAGGAACGCTCCGGAGTTCATAAGAGGTCAGCTTTCTTCCAATATGCTCAAGTCAAAAACATATACGGTACCCTTAAGGATAATCCTTACGAACCTTTTCTTCAATTTCATCGCCAGACCACATTTCATCGCCTATAACCACAATGATATATCAAATCCATTTTATATCCTCATCACAAAGGTGTTTGGAGCAATATCGGTAGTCTGGACAGTCCGGGATATGGAGACTTTCAACCGTTTTAAAAAGGACTGTGATATGATTATATTCGAAGGCTTTCTTCCGGAAACGAGATATTAACAACATAAGCCCCTCCACGGGGCTTTATTTGTAGAGATAACTACTCTTGCTCGGGTCCTGCAATCTCGGCACTTAACGTCTATATCTATTACCGAAAAAGTTGTCCGGCGTTTGTCAAATATCCAGTTCAAGGTGACGGCGGAAGGTTTTCATACCGCAGGCTTCATAAAATTTAATGGCTGAAGTGTTGAATTCCCATACGTTCAAATCTATTTTCGTGCAGTTCATTTCCTTTGCCACGGCGCATATGGCGTTCATAAGGGCTCTTCCTATGCCCTGACCTCGGCAGGCTTCATCCACACACAGGTCGTCAATATACATAATCCGCATGTCCCTCATGGTGGGGTGATTTTCCCTTACGTTGAGGACACCGAATACATGCCCAAGCACGTTGTCATCCTCATCCACCGCCACAAGCACCGGCTCCGACTCAGATTTGATTTTTGCCTCAAATTCGGCTTGGGAATACTTCCTTATGTTATCCCGATATATATCCGGTCTGCCCTCGCTGTGGAGCTTTCCTATCTGACCGAGAAGACGAATTACCTCCGGTCCGTCCTTGGGACATGCGCACCTGACCTTTATATTCATTATTTCTCACCTCGCTCTATTATACTGCTCTTGTTCTGTCTTGTCAATTCACATCTCAATCCCATTTTGTGTATGTTGATTTATTTCCATCTTTGTGGTATACTCAGAAGTATAATATCTTCGGGAGTGGCTAATAATGCTTAAGTGCTTATCATGGGTTCGTGACTTCTCCTTCTGGGCGGTAACCGTCAAGCTTGTTATCGCTATGATACTTAGTGGTATCATGGGACTTGAGCGGGGACTAAAAAAAAGGCCTGCCGGCTTTCGCACATATATCCTTGTATGCGTGGGTGCCGCCCTCGTAATGGTAACGAACCAGTATATGTTCTCCACCTTTGGCACCGGAGATCCCGCCAGACTTGGCGCTCAGGTCATATCCGGTATAGGTTTTCTTGGAGCAGGTACAATCATCGTCACAGGCAGAAACCAGGTCAAAGGTCTTACCACCGCCGCGGGACTCTGGGCTGCCGCATGTCTCGGACTTGCTATAGGCATCGGTTTCGTGGAAGCGGCGGTGATAGGTTTTGTGCTTATGTACGCTTCCCTCTCCATCTTACACAGGCTTGACAATATGATAATCGCCAAAAGCAAAGTTATCGACCTTTTCGCGGAGTTTGACTCCATACATTATGTAGGAGGCTTCATCAGCAGGCTTAGGGAGATGAACATCAGAGTTACCAGCATCGAAATCACAAAGAATAAAATCGAAAAAGATGGTGTCGTCAGCGCCGTAATGACCATTGTTCTTCAAGACCGACAACCCCACAGTGAAATCCTCTCCCTTATCAGCACCTGCGAGGGTGTAAGATACG
>JAAZBA010000103.1 GCA_012514045.1 Clostridiales bacterium
GTTATTCAATATTGAAGCAACTCTCCGTTTCATATAAATTTACAATTTCGGGCGGAGCAACATTTGCTTGACACAATTAAGACGCAAGTATATAATTGTCATGAGGTGATATCATGCTTAAAGTATCAAATTCCACCGTTATGAACTTTGAAAACGCCATAAGAGGTGCCAGAAACCCCATGAACAGTTGGGACAAATCGGACAGCAGGTATGAGGAAGGACGTTTTGTGCTAGGTCCCAATGACCTTTCCCTTGCCTGCCGGCTCTGCAGCGCTGGAAGAGATCACAGGAAGTTCATCCGCCAGATTTTCGTATCCGTGGACATTGAAGCCCCTATCTACTGGTGGAAAGAATTCGACACCTACAAGGTGGGCACCGTAGCCAACTCCACCTCCACCATGCATAAGATACACTCCCGCCCATTCTCCCCGGATCAGTTCAGCTTCGATAACCTTACGGAGGAGTCGGAGGAATTTTCCCTTGAGCTTCTCGCATATCTGGAGTCCCTGAGAAAAAAATATCTCAAGACAAAGGACAAGGCGCTGTGGCTTGACATCATAAAACTCCTGCCCTCAAGCTACAATCAACTTCGTACAGTCACTCTCAATTACGAGGTGCTGAATAACATCTATCACGCAAGAAAAAACCACAAGCTCTCCGAATGGCACACTTTCTGTGACTACATTGCGACACTCCCTTATGCAAAGGAGCTTATTATTATAAAGGAGGACTGACTGATGGATGATCATCTCTGGTTTGGATTTAAAAGGCTTGATTTTGAGTTTGAGGGACGGAAGGCTATTCTCGTTTTTCCCGAAAAGCCGGATAATATGGGTCGATGGGCTCTGAAAACCGAGTACTTCGGAGCTTTTCCCGATACGGAGCTTGAGCTTCTTCGCAGAGGCTTCCATCTCGCCTATCTCGAAAACAAAAACCGCTGGGGTTGTGATGTAGATCATCACGCCAAGAGCCGATTTGCGAACTATCTCGCAAACACATATTCTCTTCGCCGCAGGTTTGTGTCTGTGGGCATGAGCTGCGGAGGGCTCCATGCGGTAAATTTCGCCTCAAGGTACCCTGAATACGTATCGCTTCTCTATCTTGACGCCCCTGTTCTCAATCTCTTAAGTTGCCCTCTGGGACTCGGCAAAGGTGATGCTCTGGGGGAAAACAATTCCGGGTGGGAGGAACTCGTTTCAGCTTGCGGCTTTACAATGAGTGACATAATATGTTACCGGGAGCATCCCATTGACAGACTGCATATCCTCACTGACAACCGCCTGCCTGTAGCTCTTGTCTATGGCGATTCCGACTCCGTTGTTCCCTACGAGGAAAACGGTCTGATACTGCGCAGGCACTATGAAAAAACAGACATACCTTTCTTTGTTCGCGGCAAGTCAGGTTGCGGCCATCATCCACACGGTTTAAGCGATCCCGATGAGCTTGTTGATTTTATCGAAAAATATTCTCTGTAGACACTGAAATCCCCCTTCCGGATATCCGGAAGGGGGATAATCAACTGAATGAGCGTAATTAGTTGGTGATTGTCTTCTCTGTGTCCTTATCGAAGAGATGAATTCTTGCTGCGTCAACAGCAACCTTTATTGTGTCGCCGCCGCGGGCTGTACTGCGCGGGGAAACACGGGCTGTGAAGTTAGAGCCCTGGAATATCAGATAAAGGTATGTCTCGGAGCCCATCATTTCGACAACATCAACGTCGGCTTCAACGATAGAATCCGGGAACCGCTCAATGTACATATCCTCGTCGTGGAGGCACTCGGGACGAATACCCATTATAACTTCCTTGCCTGCGTAAGCAAGCACTTCGGGCTTTCTGCCCTTGCTGTCCGGAAGTTTGATCTTGGCATCGCCAACAGCAAGATATGTTACGCCGTCTTCGTCAAGGACTGTAGCGTTAACAATGTTCATCTGCGGAGATCCGATGAATGTGGCAACGAAGAGGTTGCAGGGCTTTTCATAAAGAACCTGGGGAGCATCGACCTGCTGGATGAAGCCGTCCTTCATAACGACAATGCGGCTACCCATTGTCATAGCTTCGATCTGGTCATGTGTAACGTAAACGAATGTGGTGGCAAGTCTCTGGTGAAGCTTTGTAAGCTCGGTCCTCATCTGTGCACGAAGCTTAGCGTCGAGGTTAGAGAGAGGCTCGTCGAGAAGGAAGACCTTCGGGTCACGAACGATAGCACGGCCGAGAGCAACACGCTGACGCTGACCACCGGAGAGAGCCTTCGGCTTTCTGTCGAGGAGGTGCTCGATCTCGAGGATCTTAGCAGCTTCCTGA
>JAAZBA010000286.1 GCA_012514045.1 Clostridiales bacterium
GCATATATTATTGCGGTCAACAGAGTGGCCAATGCCGTAAAGCTGCGCGGCTGGATATAGGCGATAGAAAAAAGGAGCTGCCGATCAGGCGGATCCTTTTTTTTACCGAGTAACGCCGTAAAGCCCCTTGCTAAAGCTATGGGGATATAAGGCGTTCTCCGTTCTTGTAAAACAGTCCTTGTATTAGATAGTGGTGTGTAGTATAATGCTTGTATGGAATACAAAAGCAATAATAATGTGGTCTATTCCTGCAAATATCATGTGGTTTGGTGTCCTAAATATCGGCGTAAAGTCCTTGTGGATGACATAGCGGTTCGGCTGAAGGAGCTGATACGTGAAGAGGCTGAAGCGTTGAGCGCCGATATAATCGAAATGGAAGTCATGCCCGACCATGTGCATCTGCTGATTGAAGTAGACCCGCAATTCGGAATCCACCGCGCTGTCAAGCATATCAAAGGGAAAACATCATTTGTCCTGCGGAATGAATTTAAGTCATTGACTACACGGCTCCCATCTCTATGGACTAACAGTTATTTTGTGTCGACAGTTGGCGGCGCTCCGCTTGCCGTCATTAAGCAATACATTGAGAATCAGGAACGCGATCAAAGAAAAAGGTAAGGGCAATACGGTGAAAACATATTGTTTCAAGCTGTATCAAAACAAGCGCAACCGCAATATAACGCGTCAAATCAATATTGCCGGAATAATCTACAATCACTGTATTGCGCTCCATAAGCGGTACTACAAACTGTACCACAAGAGCCTTAACGCCTATGCCCTAATGAAGCATATAACCAAACTGAAACGATTGCCGAAATACGCTGAATGGAATACTGTGGGGTCCCAGGCTATTCAGGATATAGTAGAGCGGATAGACAAGGGATTAAAACTCTTCTTCCGCAATCGCAAAGCTGGCATCAGGTCCTCGCCCCCGTCATTCAAAAAGGTCAGGAAGTATAAGTCATTCACGCTGAAACAATCTGGGTACAAGTTGTTCGAGGACAACAGGATTCAGATTCAGGGCAGAATGTACAAGTATTTTAAATCTCAGGAAATCGAAGGTAAAGTCAAGACCGTCACTGTCAAGCGGGACAGCCTCGGAGATATCTACGTCTACATCGTCTGTGAAACGCCAGAACGAAAGATCATGCCAAGACCGGGTAACAGCGTCGGGTATGACTTTGGCTTAAAGACGTTCCTCAAGGCTTCGGATGGTAACGATATCAAATCGCCGCTGTTTTTCAAGCAAGGCCAGAGCGAAATTAAGAGGTTAAACCGACAACTATCCACAAAGAAAAACGGTTCGAATAACCGAAGAAAAGCAAAGCAAGAATTGGTAAGAGCGCATAAAAGGATAGCTGACAGGCGGAAAGACTTTCACTTTAAACTGGCAAAACACATAGCGGAGGAATACGCCGTTGTCTGCATTGAAAACTTGAATATTAAGGGTATGCAAAAAATTTGGGGTAAAAAGATATCTGACCTGTCACACAGCAGTTTTGTGAATATACTCAAGTATCAATGCTTAAAGGTGGGCACTCAGGTAGCGGAGATACCGCGATTCTATCCATCAAGCAAGACCTGCCATGTTTGCAGTACTATCAACGAAAACCTGACGCTGAAAGACCGCGAATGGACTTGCGATTGCTGTGGCGCACAGCACAACCGCGACCACAACGCTGCGGTTATTATCGAAAGAGTTGGGACATCAACTCTCGGAGTAGAGATTGTAAGACCTGCTAAAGCGGGCTAATCTTGTTGATGCCGGAATCCCCTGCCTTTAGGCATGGGGAGTATGTCAACTTGAACAAAGAGAGGAAATGCGCCGATGAGCGATAATAACGGGAGCGAAAGCAAAGAATATAAATCACAGCTGAACGAAAGGGCAAAAGAACTCAAGTGCATGTACATGGTCGACGAGGTCCTGCAGAATAAAACGCTGACACTTCCCGCAGCGATGACCGAGCTTGTCAATAAGATTCCAACAGGGTTTA
>JAAZBA010000229.1 GCA_012514045.1 Clostridiales bacterium
CGCTTGCGAGACAATCAATGTCTCCTTTCGCGTAAAGCAGCACAGGGGGAGTTTCGGTGCTCTTGAGGTTAACAGGATACAGGTCGTGGGTGAAGGGAAGCACGAATATGTCCTTTTTTTCGCATTCCGATTCTGTTTTTAGAGCCTTTTCAAGATTTCTGTCCTCGTATAGGCTTCTTATTTCGTCCCCGCTCAGCTCCACAGCGTTGACAAGCTCCTTCTCATAAGCATCAAAAACACCTTGCGCGCCGTTGAAACGGACACAGAGTTGCCAAAGTCTATCTCGTCTTACCTTTCTTGAGCTGAGCCAAATCCAGTGCCTGAGAGCCACTGCGAACACTTCCTTCTGTTCATTTCCCACATGACTATGCTTGACGCCACCGCGGCGTTGAGGGACTCAGCCTTTCCCGACATGGGAATTATAACGGCACCGTCGCAGTTCTCCTCCGCCTCCGGTGTTATTCCTTTGCCCTCATTACCTATTATCACGACACAATCGTCCAGATCTACCTCTCTTATGTCCCGGGCAACACTGTTAAGCGCCGCGCAGTACACTTTTTCACCTCTTGAACGAACTTCCGCCAGGAAATCTTCAAAAGTCGTACGGATTACATTAATCCTGAAAAGCGAACCCATTGTAGCTCTCACAGTCTTTGGGTTATATATGTCACAGCATTCCCCGATAAGGTACACCGTATCCACGCCAAAGGCATCGGCGCTTCTTATCACTGTTCCCACATTGCCGGGATCCTGAACATTTTCAAGCGCTATTGCGCGGCTCTTTTCACTGCGCTTCTGCGACGCCATATGGCAGACAAAAATAACACCTTCATGATTTTTAAGTGTGGAAACCGAGTGATATATCTCTCTGTCTGTTACAAGGTGTTCACAAGTCAAGAGGTTTTCAAATTCCTGAATATAAGCATCACAGGCTTTTTTCTCCCAAAGCACGGATTCTACCGTAACACCGGAGCGAACCGCCTCCTGTAAAAGCTTCATTCCCTCACAGATATATACTCCCTCGCTGTATCTCAGCTTCGGGTCGGACGCCAGAAGACGAAGCCTTTTCAGCTTCGCATTTTTCTTCGATTCTATATATACCATTTTTATTTCAATCTGTCAATATCATCATTGGACGCTACAATAACCAAAATATCTTTTTCGTCCACGACGTAGGCAGCGCCGGGGGAGATTGTAATTTTATCACCGTTTCTTACAGCTATGATATTCACCCCGTAGTTTTTCCTTATGCCCAACTGATTAAGTGTCTTATTGTACCAATGCTTCGGAGCATTTATCTCAGCTATGCTGTATTCCTCGGACAGCTCAATGTAATCAATGATACTGTTGGACACAAGCTTTTGAGCAACTCGCTTGCCTATATCATATTCTGGCCTAATAATCATGTCGGCGCCCAGCTTTTTAAGAACCTTCATGTGGAGCGCGCTTTGGGCTTTTACCACCACAAACTTGGCTCCCAACTCCTTAAGCATGATGGTCATGAGCATGTTATCATTTATCTCATCCGCCATTCCCACCACTACGCAATCGAAATCAGCAACTCCCAGGGCTTTCAATACATCCTCCTCAGCGCCGTTAGCCACTACGGCGTGGGTAAGGGTATTCACCGCGTGCTTTACTATTTCACCGTCCTGATCCACACCCATTACTTCAACGCCATGGCGGCACAGTTCCTCCGCCAGCGAAAGTCCGAATCTTCCGAGTCCTATTACAAGCGCGTTTTTCATGTTGTCTTCTCCTATCTTAACCTATCATCAGATTTGCGTCAGGATATTCTATGTTTGCTCTGTCTCTTTTTCTGGCAAGAACAATATAACCCATTGTAAGCACTCCAATTCTGCCCATAAACATAATAAGAATTAAAATGATCCTTGAAACGGCACCCAAGGTCGGAGTGATTCCCATAGAAATGCCCACAGTGCCAAAAGCAGAGGATGTTTCATAAAGCACATCTCCGAAAGGTATAGACTCAATGGTAGAAATAGCAAGCGTACTGACTATAACAGTGACTATCGCAAACACGAAAAGCGCTAAAGCGTTCATTATCTGGGCCGAGCTTATCTTCCTGCCCATCACCGACACTTCATGCTTTCCCTTAAGGGATGCATAGGCGCTTAAGAGGAGCACCACCGCGGTGACAGTTTTTATTCCTCCGGCAGTTGAACCCGGGGAGCCGCCGATAAGCATGAGGATTATCATAAGAGCTCTGGACTGCTCCGTAAGACCTGTTTGAGATATTGAATTGAATCCTGCGGTCCTCGCTGTTATCGACTGGAACATAGCCGCGATTACCTTATCTCCGTGGGATAAAAGCCCCAATGTAGCATCATTTGAGTGCTCCCAGAGAAGGAACAGCCCAGTGCCTCCCAAAATAAGGACAGCAGAGGAGATAAGCACGATTTTTGTATGTACTGAGAGGTATTTCAACTTTTTTGCCTTGTAGATATCGTTCAAAACCCAAAATCCCAAGCCTCCCATAGTGATAAGAAGCATAATAGTTACGTTCACCGAATGCTCCGACACATAGGAGCTCATACTTGAGAAAGGCTCGATCTGTCCCATGAGGTCGAAGC
>JAAZBA010000348.1 GCA_012514045.1 Clostridiales bacterium
ATGCGCATCGGCTGCCCCGCGATCAGCTTTACTTCCGATGGATGCACAATCGATCCTTCTCTTTGTGTCGGTTGTGGTCTTTGTGTGTCACTCTGTCGATTTGACAGCATACGTCAGGAGGTGAGATAATTGCCCGGAATTACAAATATCATGATAGTAGGCGTAGGAGGACAGGGTTCTCTTCTTGCCAGTCGAATTCTCGGCAACCTGTTTATCGAGCAGGGGCTCGATGTAAAGCTCAGTGAGGTTCATGGTATGGCGCAACGCGGTGGAAGCGTTGTGACCTATATCCGCGCGGGCAAAGATGTCGCTTCTCCTCTTATTGAAAAGGGTGAAGCCGATGTAATTATCTCCTTCGAAGAACTGGAAGCTATACGTTATCTGCCATGGCTCAAGAAGAACGGTAAGCTTATTGTGAACACACAGAAGATACCGCCTATGCCGGTTCTTTCCGGCGCAGTCTCTTATCCCGAAAACCCAATTGATGCAATTGCTGCAAAAGGAGTCAATGTTTATGCCTTTGACGCCATCGACATAGCGCTCAAGCTGGGAAATGCGAAGGCTGCAAATGTGGCTCTTCTTGGAGTAGCGGCGAAGGTAATAGGTTTCGAATACGAGCAGTGGACGGATGCTATTAAACAGACTGTCAAGCCAAAATTCATCGAGCTCAATCTTAACGCATTTAAGGAAGGTTATTCTAAATTCTAAATACGATTGAGGTAAATTTAATGTACTACAGCAAAAGAATTGAGACAATGAGCCGCGACGAGCTTTCGGCTCTCCAATCTGAAAGACTCGTCAACTGTGTAAAACGTGTATACGAAAATGTAGACACATATAAAAGAAAATTTGACGAAGCCAGTATACAGCCCGGTGATATTAAGTCAATTGAGGACATTTCCCGTCTTCCCTTTACCTACAAGCAGGATCTTCGAGATAACTATCCCTTTGGACTGTTTGCCGTACCAATGGAACAAGTGATAAGAGTTCACGCCTCCAGCGGTACGACCGGCAAACAGACTGTAGTCGGTTATACAAATAACGATATTGACATCTGGTCGCAGTGCATGGCTCGAACATTCGCCGCAGGTGGTGTTTCATCGAGCGATATCATCCATATTTCATACGGTTATGGTCTTTTCACCGGTGGACTTGGAGCCCATTACGGTTCTGAAAAACTGGGTGCTACAACCGTCCCTGTGTCAGTGGGCAACACAAAGCGTCAGATACAGATTCTTCGTGATTTCGGGTGTACCTCTATCTGCTGTACCCCTTCATACATAATCTATATTGCAGAGACGCTTGAATCCATGGGACTTACGAAGGACGACATAAGCCTAAGACGCGGCTTCCTCGGAGCCGAACCGTGGACCGATAATATGCGCCGTTCAATTGAGGATAGGTTGGGTATCAAGGCTTTTGATATCTATGGGCTAAGTGAAATCATGGGGCCTGGCGTCGCCTTCGAATGCGATGAACAACACTGGCTCCATGTCAATGAAGATCACTTCTATCCCGAGATAATCGATCCCGAAACTCTTGAGGTCCTTCCCGACAACACAGAAGGCGAGCTTGTCTTTACCTGTATGACAAAGGAAGCGCTTCCCCTTATTCGCTATCGCACGCGTGACATATCAAAAATTTCCCATGAAAACTGCTCCTGTGGCAGAATCTTTGTCCGAATGTCAAAGCCTGCGGGACGTACCGATGATATGCTCATCATACGCGGTGTTAACGTGTTCCCCTCCCAGATAGAGAGTGTTTTGCTTGAAATACCTCAGGTTTCTCCCTATTACCTCATCGTTGTGGACAGAGTAGGTGTTCTTGATACGATAGAGATATCCGTCGAAATCAAGGAAGGGCTTTTCTTCGATGAAGTACGCGCAATTGAGAGCCTTAAAAAGCAAATAAAAAATGCTGTTGAGAGCACACTGGGAATTGCAGCACAAATTAAACTTGTACCCCCTCGTACTCTTGAGAGAAGCGAAGGTAAGTCCAAGCACGTGATTGATAATAGAGCTCTATAAATTATACAAAGGAGGTTATTTAAATGCATGTAAATCAAATCTCCGTATTTGTCGAGAATAAAAGAGGAAGTCTCGCCGAGGTTACAGGCGTGCTCTCTGCGGCAAATATCGATATCCGCGCTTTTTCTATCGCAGATACAACAGATTTCGGCATTCTTCGCATCATAGTAAACGATCCCATTAAGGCAGAGAAGGTTCTAAAAGA
>JAAZBA010000134.1 GCA_012514045.1 Clostridiales bacterium
AAGCCATAGCCGCGAAGCCTTGTATAAAGTTCACGAAGAAACTCTATACCATCTGGATGGGTGGGGTCAAGGATGTACATATCTCCTATTTTAATAGGGTCGCCTATTTCATCTCTTATAAGAAAGCTGTTGTTTCGCTGTACAGTGCCACAAAGAACCTGCAAATTATTCGGTGCTGTCCATATGCCAGGCTTGTATCCTCTTGCCTTTACTTCCTTAGCCAGATTTTCGATACCGTCGGGAAATCTGTAGCAAGCATACCAGTCACCTTCCCGGTGTTCCCAACCGTCGTCTACGGCAATATACTCGATTCTATCGCAAAGAATCTCATCATTTTCTATTTCGTCCATGTTTTCTATCATATCTTCCATTGTAACTGAAGTATAGTAATAGTCCCAGGAACTCCAGCCGATAGGCTTCTCAAACTCATATCCCGAAGGTTTATAGCAGTACTTCCAGAATTCGTCTACAGCTGTGGTAAGGGGCATATTGCAGAACACACAGGTGCTCTCACTTTTTACTGATTTGCTTTCATAGGAAGAGGGAACATCCGTTGAAAACACGGTTTTTACTCTGACATCGCTGTTTGTTATGTGATAATCCGAACGAAATTTCATTGGTACATAAGTTATCAAGGATACTCCAGTAGCATTAGGCTCAGATGAATAGATACCGGAAAGGTAAGCGCAGCCTGAACCGGCGTTTATTTCTTCCGTGATTTCTGATAGATCGCAGTTGACCGCAAAAAGACCTCCGTTATGTACTACACGATAGTTTTCTTCTGCCTGAACTTCAACAATCATGGCATCTACTCTCTTCACATTTAGATTATTCACTGAGGTAAGCTCCATCCACACCTTATACATGAAGTCGTGAATGTACATGTGCCAGGAAAAATCAATGTCACTTATAACACCCGTCATAGTAATTCCATGCTCACCGCAGGTAATATTAAGCTCCTTCGCATCTTCTATTGTATATTCCTCACCGTACGAAGCTTTATACAAAATCCTTTGAATGAAAACATTGTACCAAAAAGTTCGGATATCTCTGCCAGAGCTATTCTGTATTCCATTTTTTAATCCCCCGATTTATATTATTGCATTGACAGTTTATACTCTTTTCACTGTTAAGTCAATAACCAAAAGGTAAAAAGAACAGGTGACCCTGATAATATGATATATATCAGGGTCACCTGTATTGATTTTTTACTGTTACAATACTCTGCCCTGTCTGTCTTTTGCCCATTCCTTCTTTGGAACGAAGGCGGAGTTCATTTTTCCTACTCCAATTTCAGCAAGGTGACGGATACATGCTCTTGTGCAGGCAGCTGCCATTCTGTCAGGCTCAGCCCTGGGATGAAGTCTGTTTGGCGTACCGCCGTTAAGGCAGTCACGGCAAAGGGCGTTGTTATAGGTGCCGGATGCAAAATCAAAGGCTCCGAGTGGACAAGCAGCAGCACAAAGTCCGCAGTGGTCACATATATGATATTCAAAGGGAGGATCATTGGGAAGCTCTAAGTCAGTGAGAATCATCTGAAAACGCACACGAGGTCCCAGCTCAGGGGAAAGGAACAGTCCGTTGTCGCCTATCTCTCCGAGACCGCATTGAACTGCTGCGAAATTAAAGTCGGGAGTTACGTTGGGGGCGGGCTTCCCCGGCTCGACTGCAACACCCATGTTGTTTATTACATCGGGGTTTGGGAATATGGGGCAAGCTTCCCATCCCTCGTCTTCAATTAAACGTACAATATCATAGGTTGAGGTGGCAACAAACTGATCATCCAGCA
>JAAZBA010000185.1 GCA_012514045.1 Clostridiales bacterium
ACAATTTCTTAATGCGATCACTTTTAAGACCAAGAGTCTTCTCTTGGCAACAGCTACTCCCGTGCAGATTCATCCTATTGAAGCCTTTGATCTGATAAACGCATTAAGTCTTCCGACCTTCAAGGTTATGGGTGACATGTACAGTGAATGGCATAAGAAGCCTCAATTGATGCTTGATATGGTCTGTGGAAAAGAACCTTATCCGGAGAGCGAAATTACAATGTGGGACATCATTCGAAATCCCTTACCCTCCAAAACCCCGTCAGCTCAAGATAGAGTAAATCGCATTCGGGATAGACTAGATATTTCCGATAAAACATATGTTTTGCCTGCTGATTATTACGCATCTCTTTCAGGCTCTAAGAAAGATAGCATCCGTACTTTGTATACCACAGACGAATTTTTAGCAAATTACAATCCATATATTCGCCACATCGTGAGACGAACAAGGGATTTTCTTGAAAATACAATCAATCCAGCCAGCGGTGATTATTATCTTAAAAAAATCATTGTCGAATTATATGGTGAGGGTGAAGATGGGGCAATACCTCTAGAGGGATATTTGAGACAAGCTTACTCAAAAGCGCAGTCATTTTGTACCTTGCTTTCATCCCGCGTCAAAGCGGGCGGCTTCATGTCAACACTGATATTGAAACGAATTGGAAGCACTATCATTGCCGGTGATAATACAGCGAAGAAAATGCTTGCCTGGACAGAGGCTGGAAAAGAAATATTGCAGGATGAATTTGATGTAATTTTTGAGGAAGACGATGATTTTGAAGAAAGTGTCAGCGAGGTAAAGAATCTTACGGATGCGGAAACTCAATGTCTTCGCGAACTCGTAAAAATGCTGTCTCTTAATCATGATAATGATCCTAAATATATCAAGGTCCTCGATATTTTAAGCAATGGTATTGATGGAAGTGACAAACCCTGGAAAGATAGCGGCTGTATCATATTCTCGCAATACTACGATAGCGCGTACTTTGTGGCTGAAAAACTTTCAAAAGATTTATCTGATGACGTGATAGGTCTTTATGCTGGCGGAGATAAATCCGGCTATTTTCTCAACGGTTCTTTTCATAAAGACTCAAAAGATAGTATCAAGGCCAAAGTAAAAAACCATGAAGTAAAGATCCTCGTCGGAACTGATGCAGCGAGCGAAGGTCTTAACCTTCAAACACTCAGTACACTGATTAATCTTGACTTACCTTGGAATCCAACAAGGCTAGAGCAGAGAAAAGGCCGAATCCAACGTATTGGCCAAGTTGCTCCAAAGGTCAAGATTTTCAACATGCGGTATAAAGACTCTGTTGAAGATAAGGTCCATGCTGTTCTGTCAGACAGACTAAAAAACATAAAGGATATGTTTGGGCAAATTCCAGATACACTGGAGGATGTTTGGATTGACGTTGCCTTAAATAAAATTGAAGAGGCTAAAAATCGTATCGATATAGTTCCTAAACAAAATCCATTTATTAATAAGTATGAGACGAAAATATCTACGACCGGAGATTGGGAAGCGTGTAATATTGTACTTGATAATGAGGAGAAGTTAAAGCAGTTGTTGAACGGGTGGTAACATTGAGTTTTTTGTTGCGGTATATCGCAATAAACACAAGATTATAGGCAGTTACGAATTGTAAGTTGCTTTAGTAATCCAAAAAACATAATAAAATTGGAGGGATAGCGATGGCAATAATATCTACTTCAACAGTTAAGAAATGTGTAACCTGTGAATTTTGGGGAGGAGCAAGAGCTGCAAGTCCCACTGGGCGGGAAGTAAAATATAAGCTAGGACCAGCTGACAGCGATGTTGGAATTTGCGGATGTCCATCCTCAATTAAAAAAGGTAGGCCGGTGAGGGGCGGAGATACTGGATGTAACAAATGGGCTAGGTGGAGCAGATTGAGGTAGTTCATGTACAAATAATCATATCTATACAGATTACAAGATAGGAGCAAAGTATGCCAAATTTCATCGAATTGAGAGAGATTAACAAGTTAATCAAGGAACGCTTCTATATTCCAACCTATCAACGCGGATACAGATGGGAAGAAAAACATGTCAAAGAACTTTTAGAAGACATCTATGAGTTTATGCACAAAGGAAATACTCAGGCAGGTGAATTCTATTGCCTGCAACCTATCGTCGTGAAAAAACGTGATGACGGTAGGTATGATGTAATTGACGGTCAGCAGCGTTTAACGACGTTTTTTATTATCCAGAAATGCCTTGGGAAAAAGACATTTCACATCGAATATAAGCGGGAAGGCAGCGCATATTTTCTTGAAAATATAAGGGATTATGTTGAGAACAATAAAGCCCAGACAAGTATAAACATAGATTTCCATTTTATGTCCAAAGCCTATACCACGGTAAAACAATGGTTTGAAAGGGTCATGGAAGAAAACGAAGATTACACTCTTGAAGATGAGTTCAGTACATATCTCGGAAAATACTGCAAGGTAATTTGGTATGAAGTAGAGGATGATACTGATGCTGATGCTGATGCTGATGCTGATGCTGAAGCTGAAGCGGAAAGTATTTTTACCAGACTTAACATCGGAAAGATTCCTCTAACGAATGCAGAGTTGATCAAGGCTTTATTCTTAAGGAAAAGCAATTTTAAGAATATTGGTGACGCTACTTATCTCCGACAGCTTGAGATTGCATCCGAATGGGACAATATTGAAAACACTCTTCAGGACGATAAAGTCTGGTATTTCATTAACCCTTTGTATGAAGAAGATCCTCCAACAAGAATTGAATACATCTTTGATATAATTTCCGGAAAGCCTACTAAAGATGGGAGTAACGATACTTTCCTACATTTCTCCAAATGTCTTGAGTCCTCTACAATTGATGAGGTGTGGAAAGAAATAAAGGATTATTACAGAATTATCATGGAGTGGTATGAAGATCAGAAGCTGTTTCACATGATTGGATTTCTTACATCATCAAAATCAAGGGTTGCAGTAAAACAGCTTATTATCGAATACTACAAATATCAGTTTAAGAAAGACGAATTCACAGGATACGTAATGAATTACATTCGTGACCGATTTGATGGTGTAGATATTGAAGAGCTTTCTTATAACTATTCACCC
>JAAZBA010000288.1 GCA_012514045.1 Clostridiales bacterium
TGGCTGATCCGGAAAAATCTAATTTTACATTCATAGCATACTACGCCCACTTCGCCTGCTGGCATTTAAGAACGGCAAATCCTGGTTTTGGAAGCGAAAAAAAGTCTTCGGTTCAGCGTATAGACAGCATTCTGAAAGCCGCTGTAACAAACTACGGAGTGACAGCGCTGCAGATGCTGAGCCTTGCGTACCTTATGACGGAGGATATCCGATACGGACATGCGGGAGCGCAGATTCTTTTGCGTATCGCTGAGATTTATCCGGAAATGGACGTAAGTGTTTATCCATGGGAAAAAGGCTTCAAGCAGTCTCATGGTGGTGCTGGATTAGGGACTATTACTGGACGTATAAGCGACTGCTTTCTGACCAGAGAGATTGCCCTTTCATATGACGCTTTATTTCCGGCGATTACTGATGAGTTTGCAGGGTATATATCAGGAAACAAACTACGATACATGTCAGAACCGCCGAAAAAAGGTAAGGAAATTCGGAATATAATCGAGAGCAAATTCCTTACTGAAATTTTCCAAAATGTAAAAGATAACAGAGTTTTTGGAAACCCGGGCATGCAGCAGAACACGCTTCTTGCTGCCGGTGTTGTGTCGGAAAATGATGAGCTTCTGAGGCAATATACAGATTACGTGTTCCGATTCGTCAACCATGAGAGAACCATGCAGCACGTCTATGACGTTGACTCCATTTTGATAAACGAAATAGACCGTGACGGTCATGCAGGGGAAGTGTCTCCCGCATACAATTCCATATGGTTTTCCGGCTTTTGTGATTTAGCGGAGAACCTGGCGGGAAGAGAAGGATTGGAGGAGTACGATCTTTACAATAATCCCAAGTTTCTTAACATGGCAAAGATGGATAAGAACACACTGATGATTGACAGATATACCCTGCCTATTGCTGACTCAATAATGGCGGGAGAACCGATTATCTACACTGCTAAGAGCGCTCACCAGAAATTCTTTAAAAAGACAGGAAGTATAAACAGCGCACAGCTTATACATGCCGTGTCGGACGGTGAAAACTATTGCGATGATCTGTTCTCCGATTGCGCTGCAATTGATGAAGAGATACGGAAAATCGTTAGGGAACATGGACCACTGCAAAGTGAATCGAGATGCCTCTCCGGATACGGTCTTTATGTTCTGGAAAAAGGCGAAGAGAAATCAAGCGTATATATGTTCAACGGGAGAAACAGCGGACATGGTCACAGGGATACCCTCAGCATTGGCCTTCACGGATTCGGTGTAGATCTCACACCGGATCATGGCTATCCAAATTATGCCGACAGGAATTATGAACGGATGAGGTGGACCAGCAACACAATATCTCATAATACTGTTTTTGTAAACCATGAGATAAATCACGATTCTAACCCCAATGTCAGACCTCAGTACAATGGGCCTGTGTATCATTTCGACTCAGATTCTCTGGTAGGTGTAATCGATTGTGCCTCGCCAACAATATTTGAAAATACACCGCTGTACAGACGAAGCGTAGTAAGTGTAGCATTAGACGAAGAAAGCCGTTACATTGTAGATTTTTTCCGCGTAGTTGGAGATGCTGAACATGTCTACAGCTTCCATGCCGCAGGTTTTGAAACAGAATCAAGGGGAATACAACTAGAAAAACAGGAAAAAGGCACATATGCCGGAGATGAAATACCATTTGCCGATGAGGAATATAGCAAAAATTCCTCCACAGGATATAACTATCTTGACGAGGTATCCCGCTGCAAATCTACTGATGCACCGTTTTCCTTAGACTGGAAAATACACGACAATTGGCATGTATGGGAAAAACCAAGGGACGTACATTTGAGGCTACACATGCTGTCGAATCTGGAGGAATGCGCTACCGCCACAGGCAGACCACCGCAGGCAAGACCGGGCAACGCAAAGAAATTCACTTACCTTTTGGCAAAGAAAAACGGAGAAGGCTGTTTTACATCCGTGATAGAACCTTATGAAAACAATTCCTTCATCGAAGACAGTAGAATTGTCTTTGACGGAGGAACAGAGCAATGCGCCATTGTTGTAAAGCATAAAACGGGCAGAGAGGATATTATCATATGCTCGATATCAAACAAAGTCGTAAGTTTTTTATACGGAAAAAACGACATTGATTTCTCCGGACATATGACTGTTTTGTCCTTTGACACAGATGGAAGCCTGAGCTATATTTATGTAAATGATGGAAACAGACTTGAGGTAAACGGTGTATCTTACGATTGTTGTCCTTCCCATGAATGCAGCATAGAAGGCTTTACTAAGGTTCTTTCAAGGGATAACTTTGTGGACGTCAAAACCTCCGCAAACCCATACGGATTGAAAGGTAA
>JAAZBA010000048.1 GCA_012514045.1 Clostridiales bacterium
CCGCCATCGCTATATGCAAATATATAAGAGATAAGGGCGGAGAAATCCTTTATGTGGGTGGCACCGGAGGACTTGAAGAACGTCTGGTACCCCGAGAGGGCTTTGAGATAAAGACGGTAGAAATAAAAGGTTTTCGCCGCAATCTAAGTCTTAAGGGAACTGCATATAACCTAAGAGTACTCCATATGGCTTTGAGATCCCTTAAGGTCGCAAAGAAATATATAAAAGAGTTTAGACCCGATGTGGTCATCGGCTGCGGAGGCTACGCCAGCTTCCCGGTGGTGTATGCCGCCCAGAAACTTAAAATACCTACCGCTATTCTTGAGGTAAACGCTTACGCGGGAGTCACAACAAAGGTGCTGTCAAAGAAAGCTGACGTTATAATGGTGGGCTTCGAGGCGGCAAGGGACAAGATAAAGTCGGATAAGGTGGTCATGACCGGAAACCCGGTAAGGGCAGATATACTGACGGCAAACAGGGACGAGGCGAGAAGAACTCTTTCCCCCGACGACAAGCCACTCATCCTTTCGGTATGGGGTTCACTTGGTGCCGAGAAGATGAACCGTATGATGGCGGATTTCATCGCTCTTGAGGCTAAATCCGGGGAACACAGGCTTATCCACGCTATTGGAAGCTATGGTTACAAGTGGATGCCGGAGCTTATAAGAGAAAGAGGCGTGAACCTTGAAAAGTGCGATAATATAGACGTAAGAGACTATATATATGACATGGCAAATGTTATGAGCGCTTCCGATGTGGTGCTTTGCAGAGCGGGAGCTGCCACAATGGCGGAGCTTGCGTGTATGGGTAAGCCTGCGATAATCGTTCCCTCCCCAAATGTGGCGGAAAACCATCAGGAGAAAAACGCAAGGGCTCTGGAGGAAAAGGGCGCGGCGATGGTACTCCTTGAGCGGGATATCGATGGTAAAAAGCTCTACGAGGAGACTGTAAAACTCCTTTCCGACAAAGAGAGGCTCAGAAGCATGTCAGAGGCGATGAAATCCCTTGCCTCTCCGGACGCTATTGACAAGATATACAGAGCTATTGAGGTTGTTGTGAAATAAAACCTTTATAGGGGTGAAAGTGAGGTGATCGGCTTTGGAGAGAAAAAAAAGTGGCGTCATGAGCGTGCCGGAGAAACGGCGTGATATAACAAAGAAAGCAAAAAAAAGAAAAAAAGACAATGTACAGATTCAGGTGCGCCGAAGACAAAGCAGGCGTAGACGCAGAGCCATCAGCACAAGTCTTCTGGCCGACACCATATATAAGCTCCTCCTCATCGGGACGATCATTGCCGCGTTGGCGTTTATGTCCACGGTGTTCTTTGAGGTTAAGGAGATCGAGATAAGGGGCAATTCGAAGTACACTGAGATGGAGATTATTGCTGCCGCCAACGTACCAAAGGGTGAGAAACTCTTCTACATCTCAGGCTTTGAGACATCGAAAAATGTGTTCGAGAAGCTGCCCTATGTGGATAGAGTGAGGATAAAGCGCCGACCTCCCTCAAAATTAATCGTAGAGGTGGAGGAAACTGTGGCAAGCGTAGCCCTTCATCACGGAGGCATGACATACCTTATTGACAACAAGTGTAAGCTTCTGGAGTTTTTCCCTACAAACAACCGTCAGGGATATCCGATAATCCAGTGCTCTGCCGTTATCTCTCCTCAGCCGGGAAAAACTGTGGCGTTTGAGGAGGAATATATGCTCAAGTCGGTAAAGGATGTGATTGAGCATCTGCTGTCGGACGAAATCGCGACAAAGGTTACGAAGATAAATATAGAGAAGCTATACGATGTGACCTTTATGTACGAGAACAGGATAAAGGTCTATTTGGGAGACACGACGGATCTGGCGAAAAAGATCCGCTACCTGAAAAAGGTGCTTGAGGATATCGGACTTGATGAAAAGGGCACGATAAACATAAAGAATACGGAGCGTACCATATACAGACCTTCCACCGCGGGAGCGGAATAGTATAGCAAGATTTTTTTGATATTTTTTGAATAAAAGTGTTGACTTAACAGGGATTACAATGTAAAATATAATACAAGTATGTTAATACCGTGTTCGGAGATGTACTCGGTATGTAGTGAAAGAAAAATATGTGTATATATACGATGGAGGTAGGGCAAATGGGTTTCGAGTTTGAAAACACAAATGAGAATATTGTCAACATAAAGGTTATCGGTGTCGGCGGTGGCGGGAACAACGCTGTCAACCGCATGATATCCAGCGGACTTAGGGGTGTGGAATTCGTTGCGATCAACACCGACAAGCAGGCGCTGAATCACTCTCCGGCCCCCAGAAAGCTGCAGATAGGTGAGAAGCTCACAAAAGGTTGGGGCGCCGGCTCCAATCCCGAAGTAGGCAGAAAAGCCGCTGAGGAGACAAGAAGCGAGCTTGCCAAGATTCTTGAGAAAACGGATATGGTGTTTATCACAGCCGGTATGGGTGGCGGCACAGGTACGGGCGGAGCTCCCATCGTTGCCGAGGTTGCTAAGGAGAGAGATATCCTTACAATCGGCGTAGTAACAAGACCTTTTGCTTTCGAAGGCGCTATGCGCCATGAACAGGCTGAGCGCGGTATCGAAGAGATGCACTCCAGAGTCGATGCCCTTATTGTTATCCCCAACGAGCGTCTGAAGCTAGTCAGCGAGCAGAAGATCACCCTCGTGAATGCTTTTGAAATCGCCGACAACGTATTGCGTCAAGCTATATCCTCCATTTCCGAGCTTATTACCATGGAAGGCTTGATCAATCTGGACTTCGCCGATGTTACCTCCATTATGAAAAACGCCGGCTATGCCCACATGGGCGTGGGCGTTGCCACAGGCCGGGATAAAGCAGAACAGGCGGCCAAGCTTGCTATCTCAAGCCCCTTGCTTGAAACATCCATCAACGGCGCCAAGGGCGTTATCGTAAGCATCACAGGCTCTCCTGAGATGTCCCTTGAGGAAGTCGACAGCGCCGCTACAATGATCAAAAATGCCGCCCATGAAGACGTGCATGTAATCTTCGGCGCTTCCATCGACGAGAGTATGGAGGATGCTATGAGAGTTACCGTTATCGCCACAAAGTTCGACTCCAAGCCCGTTTATGATGAAGAAAAGGAAGAGATCGCCGAAGAACTTGAGGGCGAGGATAGCGAGGTCGAGGAAGATACGACAGAGGAGAGCGGGACTGATGATCTCTTTAAGGATATCGAGGAGATATTCCGCAATAAGCAGCGCCGCCGCTCTAGCTTTGAAGAATAGAATATGTATTCATGGAATGAATTAGAGTCAGCGTGCAGGGAGTGTGTCAAGTGCCCCCTGCACGCTGAACGTCAAAATGTGGTATTTGGTACAGGAAACAGAGATGCAAGGCTCATGTTTATCGGGGAAGGACCCGGCCAGCAGGAGGACATTCAGGGTATCCCCTTTGTGGGTTCCGCAGGCATGCTTCTCAACGACTATCTCACCGCTGTTGGCATACGGCGTGAGGATGTGTACATCGCAAATATAGTCAAGTGCCGCCCTCCGAAGAACCGTGATCCTCTGGAAAGCGAGCAGGACGCCTGCATAGGCTATCTCTGGGAGCAGGTGAGGCTTGTTAAGCCTGAACTTATTGTGCTTCTGGGGAGAATTGCCGCAAGGAAACTTATTTCTTCGGATTTTCTTATCACCAGAGAGCATGGGAGATGGTTTGATATGGATGGCTATAAAATGATGGCAACGTATCACCCTTCGGCGCTGCTCCGCGATGAGAGCAAAAGACCTGAAGCCTTTCTCGACTTCAAGAGCATAGCACGAGAGCTTGGAAAAGGAGATAAACAATGAGAAAATTTCGTATCGGAAGCCGTGATGCCGGCTGTATAGCGTTGGGCTCTTCATACTTCGGAACAACCTGGGCTGAGGAGGACTGTTTTCGGCTCATGGATAGATTCCTTGAGCTTGGTGGCGACTGCCTTGACACTGCCAGGGTATACGGCGCCTGGTTTAATGACCAATACGGCGCTGCGGAAAGAGTTATAGGCAAATACCTTGAGGATAAACGATTGCAAGGTAAAGTCATCGTAGTAACCAAGGGTGGAAATCCTCTGCCCCAATCCATATACACGAGAAGACTTTCCCGCGGGGAGATTATTGATGACATAAAGAGGTCCCTTGATGACCTGAGGCTGGCGAAAATAGACATGTATCTTCTCCACCGGGACGACGAGGATAGAAGCGCCGGGGAGATAATTGAGACAATGAATGAACTGCTGTCCTTGGGGTACACCTCAGGTATCGGCTGCTCTAACTGGAGAAGCGACAGGATAAGGGAAGCGAACCGTTATGCGGTGGAGTATGGTCTTCGTGGCTTTGAGGTAAGCCAAATTCAATGGAGCCTCGCCGAAACTACTCCGGAGCTCTACGGTGACGATACAATTGTATGTATGAATGAATCGGAGTATGAATTCTATAAATCAGAAAAATTCCCTCTAATGGCTTACGCTTCCCAGGCTAAAGGTTTCTTTGCCAAGGGAGCTGTAGGAGGGGTTGAATCTCTCGGAAAGAAAGCCCTTGAACGCTTCGGAACGGAGAAAAATTTGAGAAGGCTCGAAATCGTAAAAAGACTGTCAGAGGAAAAGAGGATTTCCCCTGCCGCTATAGCTTTGCAGGTTATAACCGACTCGGAGCTTTTGCCCATGGCTATAATAGGCTGCAGAACAATTGAACAGCTTGAGGATACATTGTCACCGGCAAACCTTACATCACAGGAGCTTGAAATGCTCAGAAAGGGATAAACAATATGTGCAATATCGCGGGATATATAGGAAACAGACCGGCTGCCCCTATACTCCTTGAGATGATGGCAAAGGAGTCCGGATTCGGTGGAGGCTACTACAAGGGAATCGCTACACTCCACGAGGGGAAGCTCTATTATGCCAAGGTAGCAGGAGATATGGACAGGCTTTTAGGAGAAACCAATGCCGCCTCACTTCCCGGAAACATAGGCTTTATTCACTCCCGTTCTTTCGGACGTCAGAACATGGAATGGGCTCACCCATTCATAAGCGACAGAGGAAGGCTTGCATACATCGCTAACGGTTTCAATGGAGTATTTGAAAACCTGGAACTCTTTAACTCCTACTGCAAACAGATGCTGGATGAGGGATTCACCTTCCGCACTGCCACCACTGAGAATATCGGCTACAACACACCCCGGCTCTCCGACGGCAGCGGGATTCACGGCTCGGAGCTTGCCGCTCATATGATAACCTCCGAATATAGGAAGGAAAAGGACTTCGGTCTTGCCATGATGAAATCTATGGTCAAGAGACCTACGGAAATTGTTGGATTGGCGCTCCACGAGGACTTTGAAGATACAATATTCATTTCTCGCTTCAACTTCCCAATGATGACCGCAAGGGCGGAA
>JAAZBA010000299.1 GCA_012514045.1 Clostridiales bacterium
AACCTCACCGTCGCGCACCACGTAATCGATGTCAAGCTGCATTACGCCTCTTGCCTTGATGGCTTGATTAAGATGATGCACGAGGGTGGCGTACTCAGGCTCCATAAGATTTTCGATGTTGAATTCTTTTTCAGCACGTTCTACGCCTTTGGGGGTGAGCACAGCCGTGCGGGCTTTTTCATCCACAATATAGTCTGCATCGATATCGTCCTGCTCCTGTTTCGCGTCAATCTCCTTTATCCTTAGTTGACGTGCGGAGGCGGCGAACCTGTCGGCAAGGGTGTAGAGGATGGTACTTTCGTCACCTTGACCGGATATAATAAGAGGGGTACGTGCTTCATCGATGAGGATAGAGTCAACCTCGTCCACGATAGCGAAGTTGTGACCTCGCTGCACCATTTCCTCCTTGTAAATAGCCATGTTGTCACGCAGGTAGTCGAAACCGAACTCGTTGTTTGTTCCGTAGGTTATGTCCGCGGCGTAGGCTGCCTTGCGCTCCTCGCTTGTAAGCCCGTGGATGATAACACCCACTTCAAGCCCCAGGAAACGGTAAACCTTACCCATAAGATCGGCGCCCACCTTCGCAAGGTAGTCGTTTACGGTGACAATATGCACTCCCTTGCCGGTAAGAGCGTTAAGGTAGGCTGGCATTGTGGCTACTTCTGTCTTACCTTCACCGGTTTTCATTTCCGCTATACGTCCCTGATGAAGAATGATACCGCCTATTAGCTGCACATGGTAGTATTTTTCTCCGATAATACGCCAGGCGGCTTCCCTGACGCTGGCAAAGGCTTCGGGGAGCAGATCATCAAGCGTTTCACCGTTACGGTAGCGCTCCTTGAACTGTATGGTTTTTTGTTTTAGCTGCTCGTCGGTCAGTTTCTGATACTCCTCGTCCAATGCTTCGATCTTTGATACGATAGGTAGAATCTTTTTGATTTCACGTTCACTGTGTGTTCCGAACAGCTTTTGAAATATCTTTTTGCACATAAGAAATCTTTCCTTTTGAAATTTATCCGAAAAAGCGGTCTGCTATAATTTTCTTTGCCTCATAGGCGGTATAAGCGAGTATATCCGCTCCGTTGTCTGTAAGCTCTTCGGCGGTACGAAAACCCCACACAGCGCCGATGGAGTAGACATCGGCATTGCGGCCGGTTTTCATGTCGCTTCCCGAGTCGCCTATGTATATCACATCCTCACGCTTTACATCGAGAATTGTGAGAATTTCATATATTGAAGTGGGATCCGGCTTTAAAGGCGCGTTCGGACGCTCTCCGAATACCACATCGAACATTCTGGGAAAGTAAAAGTCTACTGCGTCAAGGGTGCGGTCATGAGGCTTGTTTGAGATAACTGCCATACCCACTCCGTCTTCCTTTAAAAAGGCGAGAAGTTCAGTGATCCCCGCATAAGGCTTTGTGTCCACATTCCAGTGATTAGCGTAAATCTCACCGAAGCGGCGGAGGACTTCGCTTTTGGTTTCCTCAGATGTATGCTCCGGCAGAACATTCTTTATCAGGTTTTTCGCTCCCTTGCCGACGAAATAGTGATACTTTTCTGTTTCGTGGATGGGATAACCATGCTCGGTAAGAGCAGTGTTTGCGCTGTAGGCAAGATCCTCCACCGTATCTAAAAGTGTGCCGTCAAGGTCGAATATAACCGCGTGCCTCATTTTATAGCTACTCCTTTATGTGTTGAAAAAATAAGCGCCTCAAAGTTTCCATTAAGATGAAAAATACTGTCGTCTATAAACAATGTGTCACATTTTTGGTATTCCCCGGCTTCACCTGAGAGAATATACACTCCGGCGAAGGTTTCAATCTGGATGTCTATGCTGTCCTTGACTCTAAACACATCAAAATATCTGCTTGATACGATTTTTTGCTCGAAAACAGTGTCAATTACATGCGGCATCAACCCGGTATCGGTGACATCAAGGGACTTTTTAATGTGAAGCTCCCTTTTTTTCCCGTCTCCGGATACTCTGTCCCAATCGTAGAGCCTGTAGGTGATATCGCTTGACTGTTGGATTTCAGCGATGGTGAGTCCTCCTCCGATTGCGTGACACATGCCCGCAGGGATAAAAACTGCATCCCCGGGCTTTACCCCGTGGAAACGAAGTTCCTCCCTGATGGTACCGTCGGAGATAGCTGAACAAAGTTCATCCCTTGAAAGCTCACGGTTGAATCCAGCGTAGATGCCGGAGCCGTCTTCCGCCTCAAGGATGTACCACATCTCTGTTTTACCGAGGCTTTGTTCATGAAGTTTTGCGTACTCGTCGCCGGGATGAACCTGAACGGAAAGAACATCTTGTGATTTTATTATTTTGA
>JAAZBA010000176.1 GCA_012514045.1 Clostridiales bacterium
AGCGATATTGATTCCCTCTTCTCCTCCAAGATTCAAAAGGGATGCCTCAGTTCTCAGCGCCAGAGAATACCTTCCTTCTCCCCGTACAGCCTTTGCAGACAGTACACCCAAAAATGACATCGTAGCGAAAAGCTGGTTATCAAGAGGTACATCGAACACCTCCGTGTCAGTTGAAAGATCAGGGTAAAGCTCCCGTTCGTTGTCAATCGACAGCACACAATCTGCCAGATATTCCCCTGTCTTTATCACATTTGTTTCGTAAGGATATTCAAGTCCCCTTTCGTCCTTCAGCACATGGGTCATGATAAGACCTCCCACGGCTCCTGCGAAGAACATAAACTCGTTTCCTGTCTCGTCCTTGATTTTTCTGCCCATATAACAGGGATAGTCCGCGCTTACTTTTGTGTTTTCACTTCTCAGGGACTCCGCGTGAGCATCGTAACTTATTATTTCAAGCCCTTTCGAACCGTCCTCGGGAGCAAATCGGATTCTATATATATTTTTGTCATATATCTCCGGGTAGCGGCTGTCACGTTGGATTTTTCCAGTATCCGCATAGCCGAAATACATGCGCCCCTGCCTGATATTTTCGCAAGACCTGACAATCGTTTCCTTTGTTACCTCAGCTATTTTCTCCATAAAAGCGCTGTTCTTTCCATCAATACCTATAGGCCCCCAAAGCCCCAGGGTATCTATTCCTGCGTGAGTATGGGTTGAAGCTATATGGATAGCATCAATGTTATTGTCACGTACAAAGCCCTTTAGATCGTCTTTTATTCTGTCAAGATCCGTTTTTGATATACCAATACAGTCGATTGACACAAGCACAATATTACATCCGATACCGTCGGATATGTATGAAGCTCTGACAAGCTGCGGGTCCAGCATGGCTGTAGCGTGGTGATCATTCTTATAACCTGCCACATAATATACCTCACTATAGGTGTCTGAAACCGCATCATATCCGTCTGGTATCAGTTCACCGCAGGCAAAACCCACGTTCCAAAGTTCTTCCTTCCTGTCCTTGTCCATGGTACAACCTCCTAAAATAAGCATAAGCGCAAGCGTTGCGGCAATTACTCTCCTCATGTCACAGCACCCCGCTTTTCAGTATATTCGCCAGTATCCCAACAATAGTGTGTATCGGGATGCTGTTTACTTTGGTAAAAAGAGCGCAGAACGCTAAAGTCAGCAGAAGCGACAGCACTATATTCGTAATAAACAGCGCTCGGTTCTGTCTTGAAAGGGACAGAGTAATCCCCAGTATGGCAGCAATTATGACACAAACAAGAACAGGTGGCATGACGTGTGCGCTTTTTAACTGGGAAAATATATCCCTCAGCTTTTCCTTTCCCGAAAGAGACACCACCATGCCTGCGCTATTTTTAATAAGCATCACCACAGCTGTCGCGGGCAGCGCCACAAGCAGCAGCGAGAGGATAAAGCATTTCACAGACATTTTCTTTTTCATCTTTATCTCCTCCTTTTTATCAGAACTCTTCCAGAAGAAAGCACTGAATCTCGATTAAGCAGTCTAATTCTATCTCAACTTGTGAGATTTGTCAATAATATATTGCAAAGAGTTGCGGTATGTTGTATAATGAGCTTATAAAATTTCAGTATCAAGGAGGCTGCTTATGTCTGAGCTTATGAAAGAGAGAGGAATTATTCCTCTCATGCGTCCCGGCGTATCATGGGAAGAGCGCAGAAAGGAGCTTTATGATGTTCTGTGCGAATATGAATACGGCTACACACCGCCGAAACCGGAGTTTACTCACAGCGCAGTAATATATGAGAACAATATTGCCTACGCCGGTAAGGTGCTTGAACAGCATGTGGATATCTGTTTTCCAACTCCAAAGGGACTATACACCTTCCCGGTGAAGCTGTTTATCCCCTATTCCGAGCAAAAACTCCCCGTCTTTCTACATATTGCCTTCCGTCACGAAACCCCCGACAGATATGTGCCCATTGAGGAGATATGCGACTCGGGATATGCTTTAGCCGTAGTGTGCTATCATGACATAACCCCCGATTCCCTTTTCGGTGACTATACTTCCGGTATGGCGGCTATGTTTATAGAAAACAACAGCTGCAAACCTTCCGAATGGGGCAAAATCGGAATGTGGGCTTATGGCGCAAGCCGTGTTATAGATTATCTTGTAACACGTCCGGAGCTTGACAAAGACGAGATTTCTGTTATCGGTCATTCCCGTCTCGGGAAGACAGCGCTGTGGTGCGCTGCTCAGGACGAGAGGGTTTACTGCGCTATCTCAAATAATTCTGGCTATGGTGGCGCCGCCCTTTCGAAAAACGGTACAGGAGAATATGTAAGGCTCTTCGTTAACGCCGGAAGCTACGACTGGTTCTGTGAGCGGTTCTTGGAGTTTGACGGCAGAGATAACGATAAGCCGTATGATCAGCATTACCTGCTTGCTCTAATCGCTCCCCGGTATATTTGCGTTGGAAGCGCTGTAGAAGATCAGGGCGCCGATCCCGCAAGCGAGCTGCTCTCCTGTTACGCCGCAAGCGAAGCGTATAAGAAATACGGGCTTACAGGTCTTGTCGGCAGCGATACACTTCCTGAAGCTGGCACCTCCTATCATGATGGTGAGATCGGTTATCATATCCGCCCCGGTAGGCACTTTCTTTCCCGCTACGACTGGGGACAGTATATTAAATTCCTGGACAGCAAAAGAAAATAACATTATGTCTCTGTCGAATTTGAGAAGATAAACAAAGCTTTTCCATGCTATAATAATTTCATGGAGGGTATAAAATATGTATATGTATGATTCTTTTGAGTACAGCCGATTCTTAAACCCTGATATGGAGTGCTATCCGGTTTACTCCTGGGTGTGGAATGAGGTTCTTTCAAAAGGAAAAATCGCCGCTTCACTTGATGAGATTCGTTCTCGAAATATTTACAGCATCTATATAATCCCGCTGCCGAAGGAATTCCGGCCTCATACCATGGTGACGAACCTTGAGCCTGAATACCTGTCGGAAGGGTACTTCGAGATGTTCAAATATGCAGTCGACTATGCCTATGACTTAGGCATAAGGCTGTGGCTCTATGATGAAGCCGGATGGCCTTCGGGAAGCGCAAATTTTCTTGTGGTAAAAGACGAGACTTTGCGTCTCAAGATTCTTGACAATGGTGAAATAAAAGAGACGGGGCTTCCCGATCTGACAAACATCAAGGCTACAAAGAAGTTTATAAAACTGACCCACGAAGCTTACAGGAAAGGTCTTGGGGATTCCTTTCATAAACTCGCCCCCTTCTGTTTTACCGATGAACCGGATATAAGGGCATGCCCATTTACCGAAAGCATAAGAGAGGAGTACAAAAGGATTTACGGAGAGGAGATAAATACAGCCACTCTTTCCGATTTTTCTGATCCTGAGCAGAACATCAGATACCATGACCTCTGCGCAAGGCTCTTTGCCGACAACTATTTTATCCCCATCAGAGACTGGTGCAGAGAAAACGGTATCATGTCTACCGGTCATCTGAACGGTGAAGACGCGGCGATATACACAGTTCGTTATGGCTACCACCACCCAATGCGGCTCCTCAGGCTTTTTGACGTGCCGGGAGTGGACGTGATTTGGCGGCAGATTTACCCCGGAAAGGAAACTTTCTTCTTCCCACGTTATGCCTCTTCTGCATCAAATCAAACTGGAAACGGGCTGTCTGTCAGCGAATCCATATCTGTCTACGGCAACGTATCCTATGACATAATGCGTTATATAACCGGGTTCCAGCTTGTCAGAGGAATCAATATTTTCAACTACATGCTTATTATGTACGATGAAAGCGGGTATTATTCGATTCGTCAACGGCCTTCTTTCAGTCCCCTGCTCCCTGGAAGCGATTGTTTCCCGGACTACAATACATATATCGCAAGGCTCTCATATATCGGACGACTCGGCAGGGCAGATACACGATGCGCTCTTTATATGCCGGTTCGTGATATATGGGCAAGGTGTAAGGGTGCAGCGGAGTCTTTTGAGGAAATGGGACGTGATATTGAGCGCCATCACGGTCAGTTTGATATTATTGATGACGATTACATCCTTGACGGTAATATTTTATATGACGTGATATACATCCCAAGTGAGGAGTATATGCCCAATGAGGTGAGAGAAAAGCTTAAGGCATTTGCCTGCAGCGGAGCCGAGGTTATCCGCCGCTCAAACATGAAATATTACCCTTCTGTTGTTATTTCCGGCGACAACGGCAATATTCGTGCAATGAAACGGGTTTGCGGCAGTGATACCATTCTCGTGCTGTTTAACGAAGGGGATAATGTAATAAGTTGTAGCGCCGGTCTGCATGAGTACTCATATCGTCTCGATCTCATGGACGGCAAGGCTTATAACGTAGACTCTGATCTTCGGTTTGAGTCCGGAGAGATGAAAATCTTTGTGAAGACAGTGAATCCCATTTCTGCATGCAGACAGTACTCGAAAAATACGCTGCTTTTCTTCTTTGATTCCTTTGAATTTCGCCCTGTTTCCCGCTTTGTTCTGTCCGAAAAGGGCAGTGAGCGGCTTTGCCTTGAGGACAAGCCCGTCACTGTGTCTCTAGGCGATTGGAAAAAGTACATAGGAGAGGACTTTTCCGGGGAATGCGAATACATTTCTTCCTTCTCTCTGCCTGATGAAAATGCTGCATATATACTGTCCCTCGGAACCGTGAACTACTGCTGCAAAGTGTATGTAAACGGCACACCTGTCGCAGTATCTCTATTTCCACCTCACAATATAACGCTTAAAGGAGATTATCTAAAGAAAAACAACGAGCTTAGAATTGTTGTCGCAAATACAGCCGCCAACGCATTTGTTTATTTCACTCTTCCTGA
>JAAZBA010000328.1 GCA_012514045.1 Clostridiales bacterium
ACCGTTGTGACCTCCGCCGACGCGGGCGCCTACTTCGACACCACCACAAGCGCCTCCGCCGCTTACAAGTACGGGCGTACCGGCACCCCGGCGGAGCGGCTTAAGGAGATCGCCAAGGCCAAAACCGTGGGCGTAAACTACAACATGACATATTCCTACGATCAGTCAAAGCTTAAAGCCATAGGCGACAGGCTCGAAGAGGAAGCAAAGGTAGATTTTAAACAGTCGGGCTATGAAATACATGGAGACTATGTCACAATCTACACGGGCAAAGAGGGCTACGCCTTTACGGGCACCCCTATTTCCGAGCAGATTATAAAGGAATTTGAGTTCGACAATCCCAAACGCATTGTGCTGAGCACTACTATAACTAAGCCGGATGAAATCAATCTCGGAGCGATAAAGGCGGCGGTTGACAAGCCCGCCATAGACGCCACATTTGAAATTGAAGCAGATACCCATACATTCAAATTTACCGACGAGAAGCACGGCGTAGTGTTCGACATTGAGAAAGCAAAAAAGGTTATAGGTGGACAGCAGGACAAGACATTCAGCATCTATTTCGACCTTGTGAAGCCAAAGGTAATAAGAGCGGATCTGGAAAAGACCTTGTTTACCGATACGTTGAGCGAAACCAGCACAAAGCTTGACCCAGGCAACAAGCCCCGAACAAGCAATGTGCGCTTAGCCTGCGAATTAATAAACGGCACGATCCTCCTTTCCGGAGAGGAGTTCAGCTACAACAAGATTGTAGGCGAGAGAACATATGAGCGGGGATTTAAGGACGCTAAGATTTACGCCGCGGGAGAGGTTATCGACGGCGTAGGCGGAGGCATATGCCAGGTGTCCTCCACCATATATATGGCAGCTATCAGAGCCGATCTTGAGATCACTTCGAGGCGTCATCACCGCTTTGAGGTCACCTATGCCCCCAAGGGCGAGGACGCCACCATTGTATATGGCGCGGTTGACTTCAAATTTATAAACAACACCGATTACCCCATTAAAATCCTCACAGAGCAGCACGGCGATCAGGTGGACTGTACCATAATAGGCTACGCCAACGGCATAAACAAGGAGGTTAAAACCGAGACCTCCGTATACGACTACAGCGCTTTCGGGGTGGTGGAAGAGCCAGATGAATCGATTGAGCCGGGAAAAAGAAAGCTAAAAAACGGCGGCTTCAACGGCTTCAAGTCCGAGACTTACAGAGTGGTATACATCGACGGCGTAGAGGTGTCCCGCAAGCTGGAAAACAAATCCACCTACACAAGGCTTGACAAAACCTATCTTGTAAATCCCGATGACTACGCGAAGAAGCAGGCAGGAGAACAGACACCGCCGGCGGAGACTCCGCCTACAGAAACCCCGTCGACGGAAAAACCGCCTGAGGAAAACAGCGGAGGAAGTCAGGGCGGCACAACGGACGTACCGGACACAGAGCCTGACAACGGCTCCGATCCCGAAGAGGAAGAAACCGATATCTCCAAGCCTCCGGAGTGGCTGCTGACATAAAATAATGAAAGGAAGAGAAAAATGAACCAGCCCAAGCTTACAAGAATAGCAATCAAAAGCAGGGCTAAAATGCTGCTGTTTTCAAACCTCGGCAAGTGTGTCGCCGCTTCAGTCATCTCCGCCTCGGTGGGTCTGCTGGCAGGATTCCTTTCCTCCATGATAGCCCCCCTCCCCGACATGATGTCTCTCATGAACGGTACGGAGATCGCTATAGAGCAGTACATGGATTCCATTCTGTTTATGGCAGCAGTAGGTCTTCTGGTGTCTATCATAACCTGCCCCCTCACAATGGGCATGTATGAGATGTTTACCCATCTTGTGAGGGACGAAGAAGCGCACATTGGTGACATTTTCAGCTGGTTCGGCGAAGGGAAGAGACTTGCGAAGGCGCTGGGCGCGAACCTTTGGTATATGCTCATCACCTTCGGCTGGATGATCCTGTGTACCTGCGTGCCCATAGCTCTTCTGCTTGCGACCGTATTCAATTTTTTCATGGAAACGCTGCTGGAGGTAGGGATTTTAGCCATCTACCTCGTTGCCCTTATCCTCTATCTTATCGGCATGATCTATGCCGTATACCGTACCATTTACTACACTGTGGCGCTGTATATGATAGCCGCGGAGCCGGAAAGGAAGGTCCGTGAAACCTTCCGGGAGTGCAAAAGGATCATGAAAAACCGAAAAGGCGAGTTCTTTATGCTGAACCTCTCCTTTATCGGCTGGCAGATGCTTGCCGCTTTCACCTGCGGACTGTCCATCGTGTTCGTAACCCCCTACATGAATCTGTCCTTTGCCCAGTACACCCACAGGGTGACGAAGCTTGCGGACTATGTGGAGCCGGAATTCCGGTATCCGCCGTATAACATGCAGTAAAAGAGGGCGCAACATGTTCAACATCGTGCTCGTAGAGCCGGAGATACCTCAGAACACCGGAAATATAGCCAGAACGTGCGCCGCCACCGGCGCACGTCTTCATCTTGTGGAGCCCATGGCGTTCAAGGTGGATGACGCGAAGCTTAAGCGGGCAGGTCTTGACTACTGGTATCTGCTCGACATAACATATTATTCCTCTTTAGATGATTTCTTCGATAAAAACAGAGAGGAATTCTTACATAAATCACTGTGGTACGCCACTACAAAGGGCGGGAACGTCTACTCCGATGTGACCTACCGTGACGGAGACTATATCCTGTTCGGTAAAGAGACAAAAGGACTTCCCGAGCCGCTCCTTTACAAAAACCTCGAGAGATGCATCCGTATCCCCATGATAAGCGATGCCAGAAGTCTGAACCTGTCAAACAGCGCCGCTATCGTGTTATATGAGGCGCTTAGGCAAACCGGCTTTTCGTCCCTTCTCAAGTCAAGCGACTACCTGAAATAATCATATTCGGAGAACAGATCAGCCAATGACAATACGGAGTGTAATATATGTATAAGTTTATACTGTTTGATATTCAGCGCTGCTCCCTTTTAGACGGTCCGGGGCTTCGCACCACGGTGTTCCTCAAGGGCTGCAACCTCCGCTGCCGCTGGTGCCACAACCCGGAGAGCCAAAGCTTTGCCCCTCAGCTGTTTTTCAGAGCCAGCAAGTGCAAGGGCTGCGGGAGATGCAGGGACATATGCCCCCATCACCTCGAGTCCTGCGAGCTTTGCGGCAAGTGCGCGCTTTACTGTCCCGGAGGCGCGAGGGAGCTTTGCGGACGAGAGGAGAGCATTGAGAGCGTGCTGGAGGAGGTTATGAAGGACAGGATGTACTACGACGCCTCCGGCGGCGGTGTGACGGTTTCCGGAGGGGAGTGCATGCTTCAGATCGAGCCCCTTGCGGAGTTCCTGCGCCTTTGTAAGGAGGCGGGAATACAAACGGCGGCAGACACCGCGGGAAGCGTGCCCTGGGAGAGCTTTCTGTCGGTAATCCCCTATACGGATTTGTTCCTTTATGACCTCAAGTGCTTCGACGAAGCGCTCCACCGGGAGAATACTGGGGTCTCAAATAGGCTTATACTTGAAAACCTCCGCCGTCTCGCGAAGCTTGATAAGGATAAAATAACCGTGCGTATCCCTGTAGTGCCGGGAGTCAACGATACCCGGGAGGAGATGGAGGGAATGGCGTCTTTTTTGGATGAAATCGGCGTGAAATCCGTAGAGCTGCTGCCCTACCACCGTCTCGGGGAGCATAAATATGAAGATCTGGGACAAAAGCATGAAAGTTTCGATGTGCCCTCAAAGGAGGACATGGAAAAATTCAAAGAATATTTTAATATTTAATATAATATGGAGGTAGATCAAATGAG
The DNA here is from genome assembly GCA_012514045.1 of Clostridiales bacterium. Lineage (GTDB taxonomy): Bacteria > Bacillota > Clostridia > Oscillospirales > QAMX01 > JAAZBA01. The sequence goes on from JAAZBA010000328.1 coordinate 3,807, forward strand.
TATTTTGCTTAATCGCAGAAGTGTAAGAGTGTATTCACCCAAGCAGGTTCCGGACGAGAAGCTGGACGCTATACTGCAGGCGGGGCTCTACGCCCCCAGCGCCATGAACAACCAAAAGGTTATCATGGTGGCGGTGCGTGACAAGCCTACAAGGGACAAACTGTCGAAGATGAATGCCGCCGTTATGAACTCCTCAGACGATCCTTTCTACGGCGCTCCCTGTGTAATCGTGGTGCTGGCGGATCCGGAGCGATTTACCTGTGTGGAGGACGGAAGCCTCGTGATGGGAAACCTTATGAACGCCGCCTTTGAGCAGGAACTGGGCAGCTGCTGGATTCATCGCGCTTCTGAGATGTTCGACAGCCCCGAGGGCAAGGAGCTTCTGAAAAAATGGGGACTGCCGGAGACACTTCGCGGCATCGGCAACTGCGTCATAGGCTATGCCGAAGAAAACCCCGCCCCGAGAGAAAGACTTGAGGGCAGGATTCTGAAGGTATAGGAGCACATCAGCGCGGCAAATGATGATATCCCCCATTATTCTGCTGTGCAGCGGTACACCTCATCAGTCTTATGACGCGGCGCGCCGCACCATAAGACAGCTTCCCCATTAAAGGGAAGCCGTGGTACGGACTCCTGTCTTCAGCGTGTGCAGAAGGGATAATATCCTTATCCCCCTTGACTAAAGGGGGAAACCGGCCTAAGGCCGGAGGGGGATTTCGTAGCTCTCGCTTATCTATGTCAAGCAAACGCGAACATCGGGGGGATTATACGCAAACGGGGCTGCGGCGAAACAAAATTCGCCGCAGCCCCGCTATATTACTTCAGTCCCTTTCCTGTCAGGAACTTATAGCTGGATTCGAGGCATTCGAAGGGGTCTCTTCCGTAGCAGTCGTCCTGCTCGATGAGGATGTATTTGATGTTGTTTCTCTCGCAGGCGGCGATGATACCGTCCCAGTTCAGGTTGCCTTCGCCGATGGGGGCGTATCTGCGCTCTCTGCCGGGCATATGGATGGTGAAATCCTTGAAGTGGATAACGTCCATTCTGCCGCCGCACTTGTCGATCCACCAGATGGGATCGCCGCCGCCGGCTACGACCCAGTGGACATCAAGCTCGAACTGGAAGTCCTCACAGACGTTGTCAAAGAGGATATCAAGGGCGATCTTGTCGCCATATTTGGCAAACTCATGGTGATGGTTGTGGTAGATGAAGTGGAGACCCTCCGCCTTCAGCTTCCTTGTCACCTCGCTTGCGTCCTTCGCGAACTGATAGTAGCCCTCCTCGCTGATGTAGCGAGCAGGAAGTCCGCCTACGCCCACATATGGGCAGCCCCACAGCTTGTGGCGGTATACCTCACGGTCGAAATCGCTGAGAAGGTTGTCGAAGTTTATGTGGGTAGCGGCACAGAACAGACCTGTCTCCTTGAGAGCCTCCGCCGCGCCTTCAAAGGTGACGTCGGGGCCTATGCCGGAAACCTGTACGTTCTTGTAGCCTATTTTCTTGATTTTCTTCAGACACTCAAGAAAGCCCTCATCGGTCTTTGTGTAGTCTCTGAGCGTGAACATCTGCGCGCCGAGCTGATACATATTTTTTCTTCCTTTCGGTAGTGATTTATTTATTGATCTCGTCCACGAACGCCGATTCGTATCCGTTTTCGTGCATCATTCTGATAGCCGTCTCCACTCTGATGCGGTAGTCCGGCTCGTAATTACGATAAAAGGGGTAGAAATACTGCTCATGGTTGCCGATTCCTATGAACTCGCTGCCCAGCATCGGGGTGATTATTCTTTTTATCTCCTCCGGAGTATGAAGATTCAGCACCACATGGGCCAACCTCTTATATTTCATGCCTGTCTTTTTGTCTACGTAAAAAAGTTTTGTATATTCGTACTTTTCCGCCTCATCCTGGGGGATATGGTTGTAGCCTCTCAACGTCAGCTGCAGCACGCCGCCGGAGGTGTTTTTATAATAGGCGCGGGAGGTATCCTCGTACCTGCCGTCATTGAGTCTCTGCAGAGAAATCTCATCAAGTTCTTTTTCCGCCTCCTCTGGAGCATCAAAACCATAGGAACAGCCAACACAGTCTATACCGCAGTCGTAAAGCGCCTTGACTCCCTCGCTGGAGACCGGCAGATAGTGGGGCACAAACTGATGGGAAAGAGTCTCCTCACCGGCAAAGCGGATAATCTCCGAGGTGAGAATATCGAAGTCCGATTTCATCTTGTCGTAGCGGACATTTATATAGGGAAACTGGGGGAACTCGCTGTAGGCATGAAAAGCGAGCCGAAGCCAGCACGAGTTTTCGATGAACTCAGGCTTATATATATCCGGCATCTCGGAAAGGGTAAACTCCGGTCCTCCATGGGAAGGGTGGGTGGAATAGAAAACATTGAGCTGGATTTTCATGTCATACTTTTCATGCAGAGACCGCATGAATCTCAGATAAGCGTTGTCAAACAATGACTTAGGCCGCGCCTTCGCAAGAGACCTGAAAGTCCATATATGGTCGTCGCTGAAGAAAAAATATCTGTTCATTGCGTCCTCCTTATGCGTAGTGGGTTGATATAAACGAGCCTGCGGGAGGGATCGTATCCTTCCCTTGTCATGCCCATGCCGCCGCCGACAAGACAGATTTTAAACTCTCTTTTATCAAAGCATTTCCCCTAAGAATATGCTCTTAAAGCCTTCCCCGGAGAGATATTTTATCGCCGTCTCCACCCTGTCGCAGTAGTCGGGCTCGTAGGCGAAGTAGTGTGGGTAGTAATACTGCTCATGCATACACAGTCCCACATACTCCGTGTCCTTCATGGGGGAGAGCTGGGGGATTATGCCCTCTAACGGAGTGATATTCAGCACGATATGGGCTGCCTGCTTCAGGGGCAGGGGGCAGTCCTCGTTTACAAGGAATTTCCTCGTGTTGCGGTATATATCATCAAGGCTCTTTGGGATATGATTATACGCTCTCAGGGAGAGGAACCGCTCTCCCGTATAGTGGTTTGTCTGGATATAAGGCTTTGAGGTCTCCTCGAAGCGGTTTTCCATAAGCCTCTCATAATCGTTTTCCGACAGATCCTTTTCCGAGCCTGCGGGCGCGTCATCACCGTAGGTGGCGGAAATCGCTCTGATGCCCTTTTTGAGCAAAACCTCGCATCCCGCTTTCGTAAGGGGCAGCCAGTGGATCACAAGCTCTTTAGCTATGACCTCCTCCCCGGCAAAGCGTGTTATCTCTTCGATAATATCGTCGTAATCCCGCTCAAAGGACTCGGCGTTGGCGTTGATGTATGGCCAGTTTGGAAACTCACGCCTTGCGTGGAACCCCAAGCGCAGCCAGGAGGCGTTCTCCCGCCACTCATCTTTGTAAATATCCGGCATCCGCGCAAGGGTAAAATCCTCCCCTCCGTACTCCGGAGAGGTGGCGCAGAATATATTCAGTTGTGTCTTCGTGCCGTATGTGTCGTGCATGCGCTTGAGAAAACCCAGATATGAGTTGTCGAAGAGTGATTTCGGTCTTTCTTTCGCCAAATCCCGAAACACCCAGATATTGTCGTCAATAAAGAAGAAATAGCTCTTTTCCATAATATTTCACCCGTTGATGTCGAAGTAGAACACTTCATCGGGATAGTCCCGCTCCAGCTTTTCAAGGAGCATGGCGGCGACGGCGGCATCGGTCGCGCCCATTCCGATTATCGGCGCCACAATAATCTCGTCCTCCGACATTCTGCCCTTTGCTTTGCCCACAATGACCGAGGATATGTCCGCGTCAAAAGAGGACTCGTCCACAAGCCCCTTTTCCGCAAGATGGGCGTAGCTTCCACGATGCACAGCCTGGGCGATGCTGTCGGTGATCTTCCTGTCCGCTCCTAAGAGCAGCTCATCGGTGGCCTCGGCAAACGAGCCCATGGTCAGCACAAGTGCGCCTGGCTTTACGTCTTTCTTTCCTATAAGGGGCACGTTCGCGGTAGTGACAGTGATTATGATATCACTTCCCACGCAGCCGGAGGAGTTGTCCGGGGAATCGATAAGCCCGAATGGATAACCCTCGAAGCGCTTTATCATCCTCTCTCTCGCGGCGGGGTTGATGTCGCAGATGCGCGCTTCCTTTATGTCGAGAATCTTTGACATGCACTCAAGGCACCAGTAGCCCTGTACTCCCGCACCGATAAGGGTCACAATCTCTGTCTTTGCGGCAAGATACTTGGACATGATAGCCGCCTGGGCGCCTGTCCGCATATCGGAGATGCGGTCACCGGCGAATACCGCACGAAGGTCTCCCATGTGGGAGTCGGCAAGGAATACGCTGGCTCTGATATAAGGTTTTCCGGCGGCGCGGCTCTCGGCAAAGCCTCCCACCCACTTAATGCCCACGTAATCCGTGGCCTTTATGTAGGAAGGCATTGAGTTCATCCAGCTGTCTATGCCCTGGGATTCCATATTAAGGGTAATTTTTGCAGGCATCTCGATAGTGCCTTCGCCGTACCATCTCCACGTGTTCTCAACCTGTCTGATTACATCCTCCGTAAACAAGTGGCGCTGTACGGCAGAAGCGTTTATTAAAGCTACCTTGGACATAACAAATCACCTTTGTTTCTTTGATATTATAAATAAATTGTATCACAAAAGAGGGGGTATGTAAAGCCAAATCGAGGAATATACCCATATTTTCTCCTCCCTTGACACCCCCGGACGGAGGTGATATAATTTGAAAAACAAAGGAAAAAGGAAGGGTAATATATATGAAAGATACATCAATCAAGGCGGCGCTTCGGTGCATTGAGCTTGAGAAAGAGGCCCTCGGAGCCGCGGCGGACATCGTGTTCCTTCCGGAGTTCGCTGAGGCCGCGAAAATCCTTGCCTCGGCGCCCAGAATAATGACCTGCGCCTCCGGTACCTCCGGCATCGCCGCGAAAAAATTCGCCCATTCCCTGTGCTGTATCGAGCGGGGAGCCATGTTCATGAGCCCCTCCGAAGCGGTACACGGGGGATTGGGAGGCATAAAACGGGAGGACGCGATGGTAATGGTGTCAAGGGGAGGAAAAACGGCGGAACTTCTGCCCATAATTGACGTATGCTTAAAAAAAGGCGTCAAGCTCATCGCCGTGACGGAAAACTATGATTCACCCTTGGCGAAAGCGGCGGACGTGGTGCTCCCCTTAAAGCTCAAAGACGAGGCTGACCCCTTAAACGCCATGGCCACCTCCTCATTTATCCAGACCATCGGCATCTTCGACGCTCTGCTCTGCGCCCTTATCGAGGAGACGGACTATACAGCCTCCATGTTCGCCCTCATCCATCCCGGCGGAGCCGTGGGCGAAAGGCTGAATAAATAATCCCCCGTTACGCATAAGTAAGCCAGATATATAAAAATGCACCTACCAGCTCACCGATAATGCAAACTTAATATACTCCTTTTTATACAAGTACGGTATTACTCTATTGGCTTACTTATTCCGCTTTTTCCAACAACCTATTAGCATAGCCATTCAGCTTTTGACACGGCTCATATTTTGTTTTATATCCGGTTCCGTTAATGACGACAAATGGGTTGGAGGCCATGATTTCTTCTTTGGAACCATCAACCATCTTCAGTGTGAAAACCACTGCTTAACCACAATATTCTGAATATGAGTTATCTTTATTATAGATAACGACTTCATTTAGATATTCAACAAGGTCTTTAATCTCGGTTATTTTGACTGTCTTATTTGGCGGAGCCAAAAAGACTGTTGCTGAAACGATATCTGACGCCTCTAAATCCTTGTAAGGCTTTTGCCCGGAAAAAGCAATCACAACAGTACCTATAACGATTAAACAGCCTATTATAGCTATAAATACCTTTTTCGTCATAAAGATGTTCTCCTCTAAATTGAGTTTCTATCTATATAGACGAAAGAATCAGCAAAACGTTCCAATTCCAATGATATTATACACTATTAAACGGGTGTTGTCACAAAGCCCCTTAACGTCAGGGCAAGAACCTCAGTCGATCGCGTGTGTGATAAGCTTTTTTACCTCTCCCCGGTTGCGGATAAGCGGCATTTCCGGGCAGTTGACAAATCTTTGGGTGACGTCCTGGATATACAGCCGCTCAATCTCGACATTCGGCTCGATATCGATCGTCACCGCCTCGGTCTGAGCTTCCTCAAGGCGGTGTATATTGCGCAGCGTGACGTTGCCGCATTTCACGCCCTTGGCGAACCAGATTATCGCCTGTGTCCTGACTCCCCAGTCGTTGATTCCCTCTCCGTATGCGGCATCGGTGCTGTCCCGGGCGTTGATGTCATATTCTGTTTTATATGTCTGCTGCGCCTTTGAGACGAAGATACCGTCCAGAGTGATATTGTCGAACCAGACCGGCGCGCTAGGGATTATGTCATGATGAGTGAAAGAGACGCCGTTGAAGCGGTAGGTTCCGAAGATGTTGCTTATCTTTACGTTGCGCATCCGGCTGCCGCAGCTGAGCAGCCGCACCGCGGTGTAGCCGTTGTCGGAGAAAACGCCATCGACTTCGATATTCTCAATGTCACCCTGATAAACGCTGCCGTTAAGGCCGTCGTCACAGTTTAGAGCAACCAGATCGTCATTCGTCGCGCCCTTGATGTTGCGGATATATCCGTTTCTCGCCCTGCCCTGAACATGGACACCGTCCATATTCGGCCTCATCATATTGAAGTCGAAGGTGATGTTTTCCACCGTGAAGCGCTCAGAGTCGGAAATCTGGATAGCGAACGCTTCCGGGTCTTTCACCGTAAGATCTCTGACGGTCAGGTCAAAGGTGTTTCTGAATTGCAACGCCGTGCCGTAAAAGTAGTGCTCCGGGTCGCTGCAGCGGACCTGGGCAGAGCAGTTTCCGTCCCAGACACCGCCCTCGACTGTTATATCCCGGCTCTCCTTCGCGGGGTCGGTGACGAGCATCATGCAGTTAGACCCGTCCGCAAGCCTTACGGTCGCCTGAGGTGCCAGTCTGAGGCAGGTACCGCCGTAGATCATGAGCGGCTCTGAAATGATATATCTCCCCTGCGGTAGATATACATAGCCGCAGCCGTCCAAAAGCTTCTGCAGCGCCTCTGTTGTGTCACGGGTTCCGTCTGAGAAAATAGCCGGGTTTTCCATGAATCTGTCCTCCCTTTGATTTTTAATAGATACGAGACCGAAAATATTAAAAACGCGGTTGAGTCCATAAGAATAACGTGACCAAACCAAAAAAACTCAACCGCTATGGACATTATAGCAACTTAAAAGAAAAATATCAAGCCTTATTTGCCCCGCCGGGCGGTTAGAAAATCCTAATGTGAAACAAAGGAGAAAGCGTTATGAACAGCAAATATGTATCCGGCTTTGTCTACGTCCCCTCCGGAGGGGAAACGCTCTATACAAACGTTCTGCTCCCGGAGAGAGAGGGCAAGTTCCCAACGGTCATATTCCGCAACCCTTATGTAAGTTGGGCGGAGAACGCAACAGAGGAGAAAGTCACCGTTGAGTGCCTCAGAGAGCTGGAGCGGTGGCTGGGGAGAGGCTACACCGTTGTCCATCAGCACTGCCGCGGCACAGGAAAGAGCAGCGGCGATTTTATACCATACCTCAATGAGCATGAGGACTCCAATAACCTTTACGACTGGGTAAGACGGCAGCCTTTCTACAACGGGGAGCTGTTTCTCTCAGGCAACAGACACGAGCGTTTCGGGCCTGTGTATGAGGCGGACTGGTTCGACTACATACGAGGACTCCGTTCCTCTCCCGTGGAGCTCGGCAAGGTGACCTACTACAGTCTATTTGAAAACAAATGGAAGAGCGACGATTTCGTGCCTCCGGAAGAGGAGATCGTTCTCCCGCTTGGGCAGAACACGGTCACATATAAGTATAACCCCTATGATCCCCCCTCCTTTAAGGGCGGACTTTCCACCAACTTCGGCGGAGCGGAGTTTCAGGACAAGCCAAACTCAAGGCATGATATAATCTCCGTATACGTCGCTCCTTTCCCCTCCGATACGCTTGTCAAGGGCAGAATAAGGGCAAAGCTTGTTGTCTCCTCCGATAGAGAGGACACCTGCTTCGTCATGCGTGTCTCTATCGAAAAGGAGAGAGGTGATTTCCCCCTGAGGGACGATATCACCACCCTGTGCTATGCGTTGGGAGACTATACCCCCGGAGAGAAGGCGGAAATAGACTTCGCCTTTGACGAGCACGCTTTTCTTATCCGCCGGGGAGAGCGGCTGAGAGTTGACGTCGCCTCCGCCGACAGCGCCCACTATGTGCGCCATACTAACCTCAAGGGGCTCTACAGCGCCCAGGATCGGGCGGTTGTGGCAAAGAACACCGTGTATTTAGGCGATTCCTGCCTGATTATCCCGAAAGCGGAGCAATAAATCAAAAATTTACATATTAAAAGCTTGCAATATTATGTGAATAATGTTATACTTCTCCTGTTATGTTATTCAATACAAATTGGGAGGAACAACAGATTAAAATGAAAAGAACCAGATTCGCGGCGCTTATTCTTTGCGCGGTAATGCTTATGTCCCTGCTCTTTACAGGCTGCTCATCAAAGCCTGCCCTCAAGGTCGGCGGCGAAAATATTCCCGGCGGCTATTATGCCTACTATTACGGCTACCTTTACAACAGTCTCGGAGCCTATATCAACTATGACGACGAGCTTCTTGACGAATACACCATCAGCCAGATCAAACAGACCCAGGCAATAAAGCAGCTTGCCAAGGAAAACAAAATCGAGCTTACGGCTCTTGAGACCAAATCCGTCATCGACGCCCAGAGAGAAAGCATTGCCAAGATGGGGCAGGCAGCATATGCCACCTTCCTCAAATCCATAGGCCTGAAGGATAAGCAATACCTGGACATCTCCAAGTCATACGCCCTCTACTCAAAGCTCTATTCATACTTCTACAACGCCGAGACAGGTATTGAGGCTCCCTCAGAGGAAGAGATACTTGAAGACTACAAGAACACAAACATCCGCGCCACCCATATCTTTTTCAACTGCCAGGAAGCCGGAACAGAGGACGAACGCAAAGATATTTACAAACGCGCCGAGGAGGTCTACGCCAAGCTTGAAGCCGGCGAAAACTTCTATGGTCTTATTCGTGAATACGGCGAGGACCCCGGCGTAGCCAATTCCCCCGAGCTTGGATATTATTTTAATGATAAATCAGGCTTTGACCCGGCCTTCACCGCCGCCGCTTACGCTCTCGAGGAGAACAAGTACAGCGAAATCATCGAAAGCTCCATGGGCTACCATATCATCCTCCGTCTACCGATGGATGACGACTATATCCGGGAGCAGATCAACGCGGAGAACTCCTCTATCCGCGAATCCTATTACCAGACACTCTTCGCCGAGAAGCTGGCCGCAATTGCCGACGCGATGGAGGTCGTAAAGCTGGAAGCCTTTGATACCATGGATCTCTCCGGCGCGATTGCCGTCTGGGCAACCTCCTCCGCCCAGCAATAACCAATATCGATTTAACAAAGGCTGTCTCACGGACATATCGCGGGACAGCCTTCCTACAAATAAAAGGAGAAGTACAAGGAAAGGAACCCCGCGCCATGAACCTTCAGTTTGAATACGGAAAAGACATGATTTCCGCCGAGCTTCCCGACGATACCGATGTGTTTATCCCCGGCGTCACGGTGCCCGACCCGGAATGCCTTCCCCAGACATATGAATCGCTCTGCAACGCCACCCTTGAAAGCCTCCGCAACCCCGTCTCCATGGCTCCCCTGAGGGACAGCGCCGGGGAGGGGGACAGAGTCGTTATAATAATCCCCGACATTGTAAAGGGTGGGCTTCAGGAGACAGCCCACCGCAAGATATCCATACGGGTCATACTTGACGAGCTTTATTCAGCCGGAGTGAAAAAAGAGGATATTCTGCTTCTCTTTTCAAACGGACTCCACCCCAGGACAACTCCACAGGAGATGAAGCTGATTCTAGGTCCGGAGCTCTTCAGCGAATTCTACCCCTCCGGACAGATCACAAGCCACGATTCGGAAAACCCCGATGACCTTATCGATCTGGGCAACACCCCGGCGGGTGACAGGGTCATCATGAACAAGACGGTTTTTGACGCAGACCTTGCCGTTCTCATCGGTCATGTGCAGGGCAACCCCTACGGTGGTTACTCCGGAGGCTACAAGCATTGCGCCACGGGCATAACCCACTGGATGAGCATCGCCACCCACCATATCCCCTCTGTCATGCACGGGGAGGACTTCACACCGGTTTCCACAAAATCACTTATGAGGAGGAAATTCGACGAGATCGGCATGCATATGGAAGATAAGATGGGGAAAAAGTTCTTCTGCTGCGATGCCGTGCTGGACTCCTCCTCCCGTCAAATCGAGATATGGTCGGGCTACGCGAAGGATATGCAGCCCTTAGCCTGGGCGACCGCCGACAAGCGTACCTATGTGCCATACGCGGAGGATAAGTACGATATCCTCGTGTTCGGCATGCCTCAGGACTTCCACTACGGCGACGGCATGGGCACAAATCCCATCCAGCTCATGCAGGCGCTCTCCGCTCAGGTCATCCGCCACAAGAGAATCATGTCGGATCGCTGTGTTATCATCGCATTTTCCGCCTGCGACGGCTTCTTCAACGACGAGCGCTGGCCCTATGCGAGGGAGATTTATGAGCTTTTCCTGAAATCCGGAAATATCCTCTCGGACATGGACGCTTTCAGCCGGGACTTCGCCCACAGAGCCGACTACATCGACAAGTACCGCTATCACGGCGCCTTCCATCCCTACCACGCGTTCTCCATGATGTCCTGCGGCCATATAGCCGAGATGAACACCTCCGCCATATATATCGTAGGCGCCAAATCTCCCGGTATCGCCAGGGGCATGGGGCTGAAGACAAGGGAAACCTTCGGGGAAGCGCTTGAGGACGCAAAGAAAAAATTTGTGGGAAAAAATCCCCGGATTTTGGCTCTCCCAAAAACCTTCAAGACAGGCGCCGTCCATTTGGGCTTAAAATAAAGAGTGAATCCCTCCTACATCTGTTGAAAATATCTGTTTGAAAGTGTATAATTATTATAGTGTCATAATATACTGAAGGGAGAAAGATCAGTCTATGGACAGAAAGATAAGATTTGGCGTATTCGGCTGCACCAGAGGACAGTCGCACATGAAAAACGGCATTCTTGCCGGCGGCGAGCTTGTGGCAATATGCGACAAGCAGGAAAAAATCCTGAAAAGCGCCCAGAGCAAAGACTTCTTCCCTAAGGACGCGGCGATCTACACTGATTTCGACAAATTTATCGAGCACGACATGGACTGCGTTGTGCTCTGCAACTACTTCCACGAGCACGCCGAATACGCGATAACAGCTATGCGGAAGGGCAAGCATGTGCTCAGCGAGACAACCGCCGGCTCCTCCTTCTATTACTGCACCGAGCTCTGCCAGGCAGTCGAGGAGACGGGCATGAAGTATATGCTGGGAGAAAACTACCCCTATACCCGCCCCAACATGGAGATTAAAAGGGTTTACGATTCTGGCACCTTAGGCCGTGTCCTCTACGGCGAGGGGGAATATGTCCATCCCAGCCCAGGAAAACCGGGCCCGCTGATGCCCGAGCTTAACCACTGGAGGAGATGGCTCCCCCGTACCTACTACGCTACCCACGCGTTGGGACCCTTGCTCTATATGACAGGGCTTCATCCCAAGGAGGTTACCGGCTTTGTAATCCCCGCTCCGGACTTCAGACAGGCCAAGTACACCACCGATATCGCCGGCATAATCATCACAAAGACAGAGACCGGCGCGATCTTTCGTACCACCGGCTGCGCCGGATTCGCGCCCCACGGCTCCTGGTACCGACTCGGCTGCATGAACGGCGGCATCGAGAGGGTAAGAGGAGAAGCGAACACCGTAAGGCTCGCATACAATGAATGGCAGCGTCCCGAGGGCATGGAGGAGAACGAAAAGATTTATCAGCCCGAATGGATTTCAAACGCGGAGCTTGCGGAGAAAGCGGGCCATGGCGGAGGCGACTTCTGGAACATGTATGACTTCTTCGAATATATCTCCGGCGGCGCCGAGCCACATTTCACCATATACAACGCTGTGGATATGTCCCTTGTGGAGATATGCGCCTGGCGCAGTGTGCTTCGGGGCAACGTGCCTATTGAAATCCCCGATTTCAGAGACGAGGCTGTCCGCCGCCGCTACGAGCACGACAAGCTCACCCCTTTCTGGCATGACGACAAGGAGCCTACACTGCCTTGCTGCTCCGACCCCACCGCCAGACCCTTGCCGGAATACGATGTCCCCTGGGTAGACCCCTCAGAAGCTGAGGAAAAAAAAGCCGAGAAAGAAGTTATGGATTTTAAGATGTGATAAAACGCAGCGCCCTTCGCCGGGCATGTTCGGCGAAGGGCTTTATTCTTATATTTCCCGGGATAAGTCAACCCGGATTAATCATATGGGAATTGTTTGCATTCATCTTGTCGCTATTTCAAGAAAATGAGTTAATAGCGGTATTTTGCCGCGGTTTTTTCATTAAACCTATTGTATTCGCGATTGACAATTATCACATCCCCACCCATGGTTAATACAGTGTTTATCAGTTTGTCCAGCTCGTCAGATTCTTCTATATCCCTCGCTATAAACAGTGTATCCACCTTGCCGGCTTTAACATCTCTTTCAATACGTGAGCGATTGTCTGTGCCATGCCCCTGGGCGATTTCTATGCGCAAACCTTCTAATCTCTCTTCCATTTGTTTTACATATTTAGGAAGCAGTTCTTCTTTTAAGACATCATAAAGCGTCAGATTGTCAACGGAATCAAACGGTTTATCTATAATGCCATAGATTTCAAAATCTGCCATGTTTTGGAATTCCGTGACGTTCTCAGTGGTTCCAAAAAGTATCAATTTTGCCTGCTTTTCCTGCAGGAAAACCTTCAATTCTCTGTTCAAATAGCGGTAATACTTTTCTCGATCCCGCTCTTTAACGTCGACGACAGTGGTATGATCGTAAACCGCGCCTGATCTTCCGCCTATAGGTACAGAGCCCACAGCTCCAAGATCTCTATCTGGGAACAGCTCTGTGAACCGGTCATAAATCTCAGGATTTTTTTGATTCAATGTTCCCTCTTTGTAGCTGTACAGAGAAAAACGGTCTTTCGAGAGATCAAGAAACAAATACTCATCCGGCAGTTCGTAATAATTGATAAGCGGCAAAAGATAAAAGTGATCGGAGACAAACACTTTCTCATTAACCCGACCGTTTAAGTTGCAAAGATAGGTATCTTCCGTATCGATGAGAATAGCCAATCCATCCGTACGATTGTTCCAAAACTCAACATCATTTGACAGAGACTGTACCTCAGAGAAGAAAACTTCCAAGTCCAATTTCTCCGCTTTCAGCTTATCAGCAGCCATATTTATGAGATTTTTGAATCTTATCGGGTCCTGTCTATTGTCAGGGAATGTCTTATGTGTAGGCATATAAATACTGACAAAGGGTCCTGCTGTTTTTCTTGCGAGTTCTCGGATATTAACTTTTTTCATAAACAACCTCCATATTTTATTTTTTGGATTAGCAAATTAATTTTGTCCGCAGATTGCAAAACCAATTCGCAAATCAAATATCAAAAATGAGAAAGAAAATCCATAGCAACAATTCCTATGGATAACTGTGTCACAAAACAACAATTCGAGAGGAATATCCCTACGACTATTTATATTTTACCACAAAACGCCGAAAAAGTCAATTTATTACAAAACCGCTGCGATCCGCTTGACACCGAATCATATCTGCTCCGCCTGATAGCCGCTTCAGGTGGGATATAGATTTGTAGTTGTTGTGAAAACTATTATAGCTCGCTTTCGCAAGGGGAGAGATTTATGTTGTCGATAATAAGATAATGCCCGAAATCAAGCTCCCCCCGGCTCGGAAACGAGACGATACTCCGCTTCAATTTGTCTCTTGCTGAATTTATGATACATAAAACATATAAAAACCAAAGAGAAAACTGAGCACCTGTCACAAAAGTTCAAAAAAAGCGAAAAAATACAAAAAACCTATTGACAAATTTGAATAATAGTAGTATACTTGTTGCAGTTAGCGGCGGCTAACTTTATTTCAGGCTATTGAGTTAGCCGCCGCTAACTCAATATGGTCTGCGGTAATAAAGCAGACGTAGAATAAATGGTGGTACATATTATGACTTTAAGAGACGCTGTAGAATGCAAGGAATACATTATTCGGCATATAAAAACCGGTGATGAAGAATTGAACGCTTTTCTGTTCACCCTCGGATGTTATGTCGGTGAAGCAATTACCGTTGTCGCCCATCGCAAGGGAGGATGCACAGTTTCAATTAAGGACGGACGCTACAACATTGATACTCAGTTAGCCAAAGCCATTGTTATTTGATTTTATAAATGAATAATTTGCGGTTTATTTTTTACCAATGAGTTAGCGGCTGCTAACTCATTGCTTGTGACTTAATCCGCAGGAGAAAATAAAGCTATAAAACAGAAGGAGGAAGTCCCCATGAGAATTGCTTTGACAGGCAACCCGAACTCCGGCAAGACCACAATGTACAATGCTTTGACCGGTCGTAATGAAAAGGTCGGAAACTGGGCAGGTGTCACTTTGGACAAGAAAGAACACCCGATCAGAAAGTCGTATGCAGGCGGTGAACAGCTGATTACAGTTGACCTTCCCGGCGCATACTCCATGTCTCCCTTCACCAGTGAAGAGAGCATCACCAGCTCCTATGTTAAGAAGGAAAACCCGGATGTTATCATCAACATCGTGGACGCCACCAATTTAAGCCGCAGCCTTTTCTTTACCACACAGCTCTTAGAGCTTGGCATCCCCGTTGTCGTAGCCCTGAACAAGAGCGACCTCAACGAAAAAAAAGGCACCAAAATCGATGTGGATGTCTTGTCTGAAAAGCTTGGCTGCCCTGTTGTCAACACCGTTTCCACTGCCGGCGAAGGCTTGCAGGCTGTTGTTGACACTGCCGTCGCTCACGCAAATAACGCTCAACCTGCTCCTTATGTTCAGGGCGACATCGATTTGACCGATAAGGCAGTGGTTGAGGCTGCCGACCGTAAGCGTTTTGAATTTGTGAACAAGATTGTAGAAGCCGTCGAAACACGCAAGATTCTCACAAAAGACAGGAACTTCGGAGACAAGATTGACGCCGTGCTTACAAATAAGTGGCTCGGTATTCCAATCTTCGCGGTTGTGATGTTCCTTGTGTTTCAAATTTCTCAAGTTTGGGTGGGCACTCCTGTTGCCGATTTGCTCGTGGGCTGGCTTGAAGCCTCCCAAGAGTTGGCAGGTGAACTTCTTTCACAGGCAAACCCGCTTCTTTCCACCATCATCGTTGACGGCATTATAGGCGGTGTGATTGCCGTCGTCGGTTTTCTGCCTCTTATCATGGTTATGTACTTTCTCATCGCTCTGCTTGAGGACTGCGGATATATGGCTCGTGTTGCCGTTGTGCTTGACCCAATCTTCAAGAAGGTCGGTCTCTCCGGAAAGTCGGTTATTCCTTTCGTCATATCTATCGGCTGTGCGGTTCCCGGTATTATGGCAAGCCGTACAATCCGCAACGAGCGTGAAAAAAGGACAACCGCCATGCTTGCTCCATTCATTCCCTGCGGCGCGAAGATTCCCGTTATTGCTCTCTTTTCAGGCGCGTTCTTTGATAACGCGGGCTGGGTAAGTACCCTTATGTACCTTTCCGGTATTGTGCTTATTTTCCTCGGCGCGCTTCTTGTCAACAAGATTGCCGGATATAAAGCAAGAAAGTCTTTCTTTATCATAGAACTCCCCGAATACAAGGTTCCTTCCCTCTGGGGCGCCTTCAAATCCATGTGTATACGCGGCTGGGCTTTCATCGTTAGGGCTGCCACCATTATACTTCTTTGCAACCTGGCTGTACAGCTGATGCAGACTTTCACGTGGAGCTTCCAGGTTGCCGAGTCCGCGGATCAGTCCATCCTCGCCTCCATCGCGTCGCCCTTTGCATACCTGATGATTCCGATCGTCGGCGTTTTGTCTTGGCAGCTTGCCGCGGCAGCAGTCACCGGCTTTATCGCAAAGGAAAATGTTGTCGGTACTCTGGCAGTTTGCTTTGTCGGCCTAGAAAACCTCATTGATGTGGAAGAGTTTGCTCTTTTGGAGGGCGCGGGCGCGGAAGTCGCCGGTATCATGGCGATCACAAAGGTTGCCGCTCTTGCATACCTGATGTTCAATCTCTATACTCCGCCTTGCTTCGCGGCTATTGGCGCCATGAACGCGGAGATGAGAAGCAACAAATGGCTCTGGGGCGGTATTTGTCTCCAACTCGGTACCGGTTACACCGTAGCATATCTTGTTTACACCATAGGCACTATCGTTACCGGCGGCGACCTTAACATCGCTGCTGCAATCGGCGGTCTTATTGCCGTTCTTGCTATGGCAGCCGTTGTGGTTGGCCTTATTGTGAATACCAATAGAAGAATGAAAACGGAATATGCTCTGGCCGCTGCTAAGAGTTAAACTGTTTAGCCGAGGTCTTGTTTATGGGAGACATTATAGTTGTTTTGATTTTGATTGCCATTGTGGCAGGTATCATACGGTATCTTATTCGCGCCAAGAAGCGCGGTGAAGCCTGCATAGGTTGTCCCTATGCAAAGAAGTGCATGGGCAAGTGCGGCGGTGAACTCAGCTCCGCCAGCAATACCAGCGATAGAGAAGAGTTCAAAAACTAAACAAAAAACACTCCGCGTTTTGGGGCGGAGTGTTTTTTTGTTTCACAGGAGCATTTCCATGCTATATCCAAAATCGATTGTAAATTTGGGATTATTTCTCTTTCTTAGTTTATATACTGAGGTTTCCCTCAATACTTTATTCCGCTGCCAATTCACACCTTACTGTTATCCGGTTTTGACCGCCGACGGTACAGGTGAACAGCGTCAGATCCCAGTCTCCGCTCTCCATTTCTTCGACATCGGTCGCTTTGAGGGTTTCCAGTTCCACCACCTCGTAACGGAAAACATTTCCGTCCATGTCCGTGAATGTCACGTTATCTCCGGCGCGGAGGTTTTTCAGTTTGCCAAAATGGGAGCCGTAATTATGGGCGGAGATGATGAGATCGTTTGTATAGGCGGAGCCCATATAGCGGCAGGGAGCAATTTTCAGCCGGGGATAGCTCCATTCGCTGATAACAGGCAGCACCAGCTTCAAATCCGGGATTTCCAGAACGCCTATATAGCTGTTGTCGTCGACTGTTTCCGCGGGCATCTCCATCTCAGGGTTCAAAACATAATCGGGGATCTCTATTTCCTTTTCAGGCGCAGTTTTCTCCGGCAGCGCTTTTTCTCCTGTTTTTTCTTTTTCCTGAACCGGCTCGCTCTCTTTCTTTTCTTCCGTTTTCGTAGGCGGCACCGCCGGTTCTTCTTTTGTTTGAGGGATCATTTCTTCCAGGCGGGCAACGGCTTCCATTGCGGTTTCTTCCGCCTGTTTCTCCTCCCAGAGATTATATAATATCATGAATAGAGCTGCCGCGATCAGCAACAGCCCTATGATAATGAGCCCTTTGCCTTTATTCTTCATCTGCGGGCACCTCTTCGGCGAATCAGACCGATCAAAATAAAAAGCAGTCCCGCGCACAGCAGTATCGGCACCGGCCACCAGAACTGACCGGTCTGCGGTAATTTAGGATTACCAGGAGCGGGGTTATCCGGCGTTGCCGGTTTTTTTGGCGTATTCGGGTTTTTTGGCGTATTCGGGTTTTCTATTACACCAGTCGTGTATATCTCTTTTTCGGGAACATCTATAGTTATACTGGTCGTGGATATCCGCTTGTCGGGAATATCTTCAATGTATGTGTTCGTCACTACAAATGTTATGCCTTCCCGTGTCACATCCACGGTGTAATCCCCAGGATTGATTTCCACCACCGTCCACCGGCAGCTGTCATCAAGATCGGTCCATGTATAGCGCCAGTTATTGCCGGAAGACAAAATCACAGTATCAACGATCTGTCCGTCACGCAGAAGCTGTACGGCAATCTCTGTCGGACGCTTCTTTTCATTGCCGTTGTCCTTCCAGACTTTCAGCACCTTTCTGGTGACAGTATCAGGCTCATCAGGATTTTCCGGTATACGGTCGGAGTCATGCTTGGCGTTTGCCTTTATATCATATATCCATCCGTTTGCGTCATTATTCTGAACAGGGAGCATAACCATAAAGGGGGAAGCGTCATAGCGGTAACCGCCCTGCTGGTGGCGCTGTCCCATTACAAGGTACAGTCCCGGCGTCAGCTTTTTCCCGCCGGTAGGGAAGGACACATGACCAGTGCTGTCGGTACTGCCGCTGTCTGTAGGAGTAATGTTGTCCCGGAGCGCATAGCCCTCCAGGGTTGAGGCCAAAGTCCTCCACGCTTTATCATTTTTACCCTGTATGTTTACGTTAAACTGGCGAAACGAACCGACTGGCGTCAGCTCTGCGTATTCGTTTACTTTGGCAACCAGGTAAATGTCGAACTTCGCGCCGACCAGGGGCGTCTTGCCGTCCCAATAGGCGATGGTCAGGCTTACATCTTTATTCAGGTCTATTCTTCCTGCCGCATATACGTTTGCCGCTAAAAAAACACATGCGATCATCATAACACTGAGCAAAAGAGCAAAGCGCCGTTTATATCTCTTCATCAGAATCACCTCCATGTTTTTTAGACCGCTTCGGCAGCAATAATATAATCAAAAGTATCAGCAGCATGGGAGCCGCCAGCACAGGAGCCACTATCAACGGCTCAATTTGAATGGCGTCCGCTGTCACGCGAACTGTCTGCGCCTCTGCCTGATTTTCAACACGATGTCCCCGCACCAGCAGCCGATGGGTATTTATGCCGTAAGGGGTGCAGGTTACAAGAGTGAAGTAATCTTTTCCCTCTTCAATCATCAGGTCATCCGTCTCATTTGGCAGAACGATACGTATCTGATCCACTTCATATGTCAGGATCTCGTCCAGGACGCGGATAATAAAGTCGTCGCCGACTACCATCTTGTCCAGATCGGAGAACAGCTTGGCGGAAGGAAGTCCCCGATGGCCGGAAATTGCGCAATGAGTGCCTTCTCCTCCCACGGGAAGGGATGTCCAATCGATATGCCCGATGGCAACCTGTAAAACAGCTTCGTCTGTGCCGTGATAAATAGGCATTGAACACTGAATAGCGGGTATCTCGATATATCCGATAATTCCGCTGCCGGAAACATTCAGAAGGCTTTGGTACTCCTCTCTTTCCTCGTCAGAAAGATAATAGCGCCCGATTTTGCCTGACAGGGTTTGATTATAGGCCTGGGCGTCTGCCCATAGCTGCTCATATGTGTCGTCATCGATCTCCGCAACCGTCTCCGCATAGGAAGCCACGGCTCTTGACTGACGAAAGGAGTTCCAATAGTCGCTGACAGAGGGGTACAGCAGTAAAGACAGCCCTGCAAAAAGCGCCACAAATAAGAATATCGTTATGAAATTGCTTGCTTTTTTCTTCATGCAGGGTTCTCCTTACTGTTGCAAGCCGGGGAGGGGATCGCCTCCCCGGCACCAGCAAATTTGCTGTGTTTATGAGGGATGATTTGGTTTACTTTTCAGCTTTTCCCATACGTCTCTTTGTCACCAGCAGCACAATGGCGGCCACAACAAGGGCAGCTCCGGCAATATAGAAGATCGTAGTACCGATGCCGCCTGTTTCGGGCAGTGTGGAACCGGAATTGTTCGCGATGATGATTGAGGGATAACCAATGTCTACTGTTCTCGAACGCGCGCCGGGTTCTCCATCAGCGGTAGCTGACAGCCCGGTCAGAGCGTTTTGAGCCAGACCGTCCGTCCAGTCTTGTCCATTGGCTGTTTCGGCAGTAATGATGACTTCAACGTCAGCGGTCAGAATGTTGTAGCCGGCGGGAGCTTCGATCTCGCGCAGATAGTAGGTGCCGTCATCCAGACCGGCGACTGTGAACAATCCATTGACATCAGAGGTCAGGATAGAATCAGCAGCCCAGTCTGCTCCTTCTGCAGGAAGGTCCACCCACCCGGTAAGTTTGCCGTTGATATCAACAGTTGCGACCTTGGACTTATCAGCGTTCAGCAGAACGAACTTGGCGCCCTCAAGTTTAGTGTCGGGATTCTGACCGTCAACCTTGTTTGTTTCAAGCTCATATGTGAAAACTATGACTTTGTCCTCGACAGTTTCGCCGGTGTTGTCAGTGTCGCCGGAGCCGGACTGGTCGGGCTTGTTGGAGTATTCCAGCTTAACTGTGTTGAGGTTGCCGGGCAGACCGATTTCAGCATTCGCGTTCAGAACTGCGGAATACTCAACGATGATATAATTGCCCTGAGCTATACCGGTGATAACCTTGATATTGTCGCAGGAAACGGTGATCTTCTGTCCGGTGACATCGACACTAAAGTTAGAGGTAATATCGGTGTCGTTATCGTCACAAATCTTATCGGCGGAAAGATATACCTTAATGCCTGATGCTGCAGGAGGCGTCAGACCCGCGGACAGCGTATCATGGAAGATATACTTATATGTATCGTATCGGCTCATATCCGGAACTCTTCCGATGAGATGGAAAGGAACTTCTTCTCCTATGTTGTAGTCGGCAACGTCATTGTAGCCGGCACCGTAACCGCCGTCCTGATTATACTTGTCATCTTCTTTAACTTTTTTCTCAACGGAGGGAACGTCGGTCTTGACTGCGATGTCGATATTGCCAACTACCTGGAGCAGAGCGGCGTTATACGCGTCGCCTTCGCCGACGTCGGTTGTTGTATCAACTATCAGATAATAACCGTCAGCCATTGTGTTTGCGCCTGTCGCCAAATCAACGCCGGCGCCGGTCTTGTTGTTCTCGGCAAGCTTGGCGACTTGATTCGCAAGGGCAGTATTAGTGTTGTTGTCGCTGAGCACGTTCGCAACATCGGCGGCATTATTGCAAGCGGTAAACAGATTGCCGTAAGTAGTATCCGCTTTAAGGGCTGCCAGGAAGTTAGCGCTGCTAATTCCGTCACCCCACGCTATGTCGGACAATACGCCGTTATCCTCACGGCCGGAGAAGATCTGATAAGCGGTGAATTTGTGACCGGTAATGATAGTGTCAGCTGAGATTGTAACGGTTGCCGCAAAGGCGGTGGCGGTCAGGCTTATTGCCAGGACCAGAGCCAGAATAATACCGGCAAGTTTTTTAATGTGTCTCATTTTTTGTGATTCCTTTCCTAATCTGTTTTTTAATTTTTAAATTTTTGATTTGTTCTTTGCTTTAGTAATTGCGAAATATTCGCGCGGCATATCTGCGCCATGTGTTATGTGCCGCACGTCAGGAGGACGTGAAAGCCTCCTTTCCGCGCTTTCTATGTATATACAACAGAAGGACCGCCGCTGACATCATCAGCATTATGCCTCCTATGGTATACAAAGTCGTGCCAGATCCGCCAGTTTCCGGAAGAGCGTATGATACGGAGTTATATACCGGAAGTTCTGCGCTTCCACCGCTGAACAGGTTTGACCCCTCCATGTTTTCATATCCGGGATACTGTACCACAGTCACCTGTCCGTTTATGGAGTCTACCGTGAATATGATAGGTCCGGCAAGACCTATGTACCCCTGCGGCGCCGCTGTTTCTATCAGATAATAGGTGCCTTGTGTTAAGTTTTCTATATGAATACTATCTCCTTGCCCGACACTGCCGGATGTCCATTGATTGACGAGCGTTCCCGTCACATTTGTGCCCGGAATTGTATTTCCGGTTTCATCCTGTCGGTAGAGAGCCAAGTCAGCTCCGCCGATCAGAATAGAACCGCTGCCGTCATTGCCCGCAGCATACTTGCCAAAGTGTACATCTATGGAACCAGGCGCTGATTCGTTGGTGACGATATAATGGGTCTCTCCCCAGTTGGTATTGTTGTTTGTAAAGGTATAAAACGTGAAAATCATGGCATCGGCAGGATTGGTCGATGTTAGTGCATAGTTGTTTGAAATACTTCCGGTGAGATACCTTGTTTTATTTTCAATCGTATCTATGGCTGACAAACGTCCGTCTGTAAAAGAAAGATATTTGCCTCCGCCAGTGCTTGTATAAAAGTAATATGCACCCGAATATGTCATAAGTACAATAGAACGTCCATCTCCGTTTTTCAGCGTCGAACCGGCACTGTTATATGTCCACAGAGCCGCCTGGGCGGGCATCGTGTTGGTACTCAGCGCGCTTGTTACATTCAGAAATTGAAGACCATATGCGTCCCCAGAAAGCGCCCGATCGATGTTGTTTGCGGTATTGACCAATAAGTAAGCCTTTCCGTTTTCCAAAGCAGGAACCTGTACCCATCCGGAGCTTGCCTGACTCGGATCAGCTTTTACTATGCTTGCCCAGTATCCGGGGATATTGATTTCAGTTACCGTATAAACGATCGGCGTGTTTTGAGCCGTATACTTCGGGAGATTTTCCCAGCGGTAGAACCAATTGTTCGCGGCGTTCAAAGCAACCGGGGTGCCATAGTCCTGTCCGTCCGCCTTGAGCTGTAGCGTAACACTATCTGTCGGCTGAGTGCCTTGAGCCCAGCGTTTTTCCGCGGAGACAGAAGTCATCTCAATTTTTGAGTTCGTGATTTCCCATCTGTCGTTTTCAGGCACATACTCGCTGCATGTACAGTAATATCCCTCCGGGGCGCTGATCTCCCCTACTGTGTAGGTATATGGATCGCCATTTACATCATTCACAGGCAGATTTTCCCAGATATAGGACCAATTATTTGCCGCTGTAAGCTGCGCCGGGTCTCCGTAAGGACTTCCGTTTTGGTAAAGCTGAACTTCGATTGAGCTCGGACGGTCCGCAGCCGTATCTCCGACCCAGTTTTTTATAACCCGGAAGCCGGTTCTTGTATTTGTAATGGTAAAGTTATTCCCTTCCAGGCTCACTGCGCTGCTATAGCCAGGAACCGACACTTCTTCAATCGTGTAAATGTGTCCGTCAGGCAAACCATCCAGATAATAGGTTGGCCAGCTTTCCTGATTGTTCGAATCTATCGTTTTATATATATTGATCTGGTCACCATAGGGCACCCCGTCTTGCAGGACCTGCACAGTGATAAAATCAGGATGGTCTGTATAATTGTCTCCCCACACCTTGGTAATGGTGAAAGAAAGGAACGTTTCTTCAGATTCACCGCCGACTTCAATAACACCGTTGTTTCCGATACCGCCTCCAAGATAACCGTGGTTGTCTGTGATCCAGACGGTTGCAAGACTTCTGGCTGTTATGATTTCAGGGCTGCTGTCAGTCAAGGTGTTGCCAAAGTTTGTATATCCGTTGGATGTTTTTGACGTCCAATCATAGGAGCCGCCGCCCAAGACAGTGTTACAAATAATATCATTATTGGAATTCATGTTTTCAATGCAGATTTCGTCAAATTCTCCTGCTGAGGCAATCGCGGTATTATTATAGATTGCCGTTCCGTTGCTAAGATTGCAGTTTATGCGTGATTTGCCGGTAGGACAGGCCGCAATGCCGCCGCCCTCATAGTCGGAATGGTTTTGCGTTATAACTACGCGGTGCAGAAGCAGCTTGCCGGGAACGCCGGCATATTCGCCTGAACTATTTTTTTGTTCAGCGTCTACATAAATGCCGCCGCCGCTGAATACTCTGTACGCCCCATTATAAGAATCGCCCTGGGAATCGTATCCATAAGCGCTGTTATTCGTAAAATATCCCGCGGAGACTGTCGCTTTCCATCCGGCTGTGACATTTAATCCTCCGCCGGTAGAAAGCGCCTCGTTTCCGATAAAATTGCCGCCTGTCATCGTAAACTCGGTCGTATAGCTATATATTGCGCCGCCATGAGTTCGATTAAGCCACCCCAGTGAAACACCGCCGCCCTCTCGTGAGGACTGGTTATTTGAAACCGTTCCGCCGGACATGACCATACTGGAATTATTACCTACATATACGCCGCCGCCGGCGTTTTTACGGTAGGTAGCATGAGTTTGACCATAAGCCAGAATATTGCGGGCGTAGTTATTGTCGATTGTGCCGCCGCTCAGTCTGAAGCTGCCGTTTTCTACATAGATACCGCCGCCGGACTGCGCTTCGCAGTTCTGGATCAAACCGCCTGTCATGGTCATTGTCCCGCCGCAGTAAACCGCGCCGCCCAGGCCAACATAACCGCTTTGGGCAAACGCACCGTTTGCGTCTGTGTTCGGTTTATTGGAGTTGTTTTTAAGGACTGTGTCGTCTGTAATTGTCAGAGCGCCGCCGCTGTTTACAACAATAAGCGGAGCTTTTGCGGAGTTTGCAGAGTAGGCGGTTGAATAGGAGGAATTATTATTAATAAGAAGTGGATTCAGTGAGCCATTGCCGCCGTTCATCGTCAGGTTGGATAATGTAAGCGAACCGCCGTTTGCCACCGTTACCAGCGGTCCGGTGAATCCCGATGCCCGCTGCATTTTCACGCCGGCAACATTGATAGTCCAGCTCTCAACGTTGCTGACCGTAACGGTTCCGGAAACATAAATCGTTCCGTTTTCCGCTGCCATAGACAGCGCCTTTTCAAATGTCCTTAACGGTGATGATTGCGTACCGGCATTATTGTCATTGCCTGTTGTTCCGTTTAAGTAGACTTCCGTCAACGCCGCGCTTCTCATAAGCGCATAAACGGAGAAATGGTCTGTTTCAAAGCAGACTGTACCGTCTTCCTGAATTGATGTATCAATGGGAACCGGCGCGCTGTATTCGTCTTCGGGTATAAAATAGACAGTCGCATCCGATGCCTCACCGGCATATAATTCCGGCGCCTGTATCGAAACATTGATCTTTTCGCCTGCCGCCGGCTCAAAGAGAGTGCCGTCAGGCATAAATATCGAAATATCATAGGCGCAGATAACCTGCTGCTGCGCTTCTACCGTTACCGGGAACGCCCGGATCTCTGCTTCTTCGGGAATGGCTCCGGTGAGAGTTATTAATGTTCCGTCATTGAGTAATGCCAGATAGTTTTCGTCGGTATAGATGACTGCGATCTTTGTAATCTCGGCAAGATCTTTGTTTTCCTGCTCTGACAATATGAAATCTTCGGGAATACTGATGTCTTCATATTCATATGAACTTGTTGCGTCAGTGTAAGGAACTTCATTCTCCTGCTCCGGCAGTACGATGTCTTCTAATATAATGACGTCTTCATATTCATATGAAGCTGTTGCGTCAGTGTAAGGAACTTCAGCCTCCTGCTCCGGCAGTACAATGTCTTCTAAGATAATAATGTCATTATCTGGATTTATCTGATCGTCAGCAGGCAATACGCTTTCTTCCGGATTTATCTGATCTATATAAGGATCTATATAAGTTTTGTTTCCCTGCTCCGGCAGCGCGCCGTATCCGCAGATCCTGAAATCGTCTGTTGTATACGTCCCATACTGGACTCTGTTCGCGGAATTTCCTTCAATCGTCTCTATCCTGGCGGTTTCAGCGTTAAATTCTTTAACTATGCCCGCATGATCGGAGCTGCCGTCACCGTTGGTATCAAAGAACACGATGTCGCCCTTTTTAGGGACATATCCGCCTGCGCCGCGGTAAAGGTTCCATTCATATGATGAAAGAATATCTGTCCAATCGTTACAGGATACCTCATAGGGGATTTCTGTCTCAGGGATCTCTGCATAATTGAGACAGAAGGAAACAAAAGCCGCGCTCCAGTCGCCGTAAGGATCGCCGTGCCAGGCTCCGTAGCGTGTATAGCCTTTTATGGTTACTCCGTCATCCATGACGATGTAGTTTGCGGCGCTCTCCTGATA
>JAAZBA010000036.1 GCA_012514045.1 Clostridiales bacterium
AGTCACCTGAATCCGACAAAAAGAACAGATCAGGATTTTTATTATAGAGCTTTGAGTGAGGTGTGGCACGTTCTGGCTCCATCCAGAGGCCAAACTTAATTCCCTTTGAGCGTACATACTCAGCAAGCTCACGCATACGTCCGCCGAATGCTCCTACCTGGTTCTCTTCCCAGTCACCAACAGAGCGAGTCCAATGTACCCCATCTCCGAACCAGCCGGCGTCTACGGTGAACACCTCAATGCCAAGCTTTGATGCTACATCCACTTGAGCTCGGAAGTATTCAAAATCAAGTACATCGAAGTCGAGAAACCATGAGTTATATATTACAGGTGGAATATTGGTGCTTAGCTTGTTTTTGATAAGATATCTGTGCAACTTATGGGCGTCCAGCGCCTCGTCATTGAATCTGAAAAACACAATTTCCGGCAGCTGCAGTTTTTCTCCGGGAGCAACCTTAAGCTTAAGCTTTTCATCCGACAATCCCATGTCAATGACCGTATGCATGGAGCCGGAAGTGCCGATTCTTTTGCTTACGTTTATCTTCCATTTACCCATTGGGAAAAGATGGAACACTACACCTCCATTTTGACCTTTCTGCCTCACAGCAGCTATCGGCGTACTGCCCTCTGTCGTACGTAGACCGTGATTTTCGGCTGTCACTGATGTAACAAGTGGAGCCCATACCCCCTGATTCTCGTGATTCCATACGCTTGACTGAGTGTATACCTCTACTGCTGCGCTTTCAAGGACAAATCTTGAGAGACAGGAATATATAGTCTGCACCTTGTCAGTGATGTTTGTGACACTGTCGCATCTGCTCCATACTTTGGAATCGAAATCGTAGGAAAATTCGCTTTCAAGGGAGAAACACTCACTGTGCCATCTGAATATAAAGCCGCTTGGAGTTATCTCCGCGCCATCGCAGGTCATACCAGTACCGTCATATAAACCGCTATCGTCTTCAAAACAGTATAATCCGCATACTCCGGGATTTCTGAAACTAATTCTTGTGCCCGCCATACCTAAAAGATTTTTTAGAATTATATTCTCTGAAATGTCGAAAATAAGTCCGTGCTTTGTTTCAATTGACATAGAATTTTCTCCTCCTAAGATAATCAGATTAAGATTCTACAAATCAATAGCTTAAACAAGTCTAAACAAAGGAATATGCAGATTTTTATATAATACAATGATATTTGAAAGCCTGTATAGATAAGTGTCAATAGAAACGCAGGAAAACTTGACTTAAAAGCACAATCATGATAAAATACCTAAGATAATTTTTGAAGAACACATATTTGAAGGTGAGTAAACTAGATGAACTACATTTTTGACATGGACGGTACACTTATCGATTCTATGCCAGTTCTCGCTAAGTCAATCATCGGATTTCTTGAGGATAACAATACTCCATATCCCGAAGATCTGATAAAAATTGTCATTCCTTTAGGTTTTGACGCTTCAGCTCTTTATTATCAGTCACTCGGTGTTCAAATGACTGTAGAAGAGATCGGTAAAGACTTGGGTGAGCGCATGTACTATGAATATGCTAACAATATACCTGCAAAACCATATGTAAAGCAAGCTCTTGAGTCCCTTATTTCCCAAGGACACACTGTAAGTGTTCTCACCGCCAGCCCTCATCTAACTGTTGACCCCTGTCTAAAGAGGCTCGGTCTCTACGATATGTTCAAATATGTCTGGTCTTGTGATGATTTTGGTACGACAAAAGCCGATGTTAATATATACTACCGAGTCGCCGAAAAGCTTGGTACCACAGTTTCAGAGTGTGTGTTTCTTGATGATAATTTAGGCTCTGTTTCGACAGCAAAAGAATCCGGCATGAAGGTTATTGCAGTGTATGATTCCTATTCTGAAGAATACAAGCATGATATGAAAGCTGTTGCCGACAAATATATTTACTCTTTCTCGGAACTATATAGCGAGGGAAAGCCAAAAACACTATATATAACCGATCTCGACGGTACACTTCTAAATGAAAAAGCTGAGCTCTCCGATTATGCAAGGGATACTCTCAACGATCTTATATCCCATGGGTTGAATTTCACAATCGCCTCGGCTCGCACATCAGAATCCACAAAAGTTATTCTGTCAGGTCTTAACTTAAGTATTCCCGGTGTTTTACAAAATGGCGTGTATCTGTACGACTTTAAAACCGACTCATATTCTGATGTGTTTGCCATCGACAACGATGCAAAAGCGAAACTTATCGACATTGTCCACAAACACAACCTTTCCGGCTTCATTTACACTCTTGAAAGTAACAAACACAACGTATATTACAAGAACACATCGTCTCTGAACGATCAGAGATTCATTGACGAACGTGTAACTCTCTACGGCAAGGTATTCACAAAAGTAAGGGATTTCAATGATATATCTGACAAAAAAGTGGTATCTTATTCCGTTTCTGATAAACCAGAAAAGCTTGAGGCAGCCTATCATGAGCTTGAAAGTGTCTCCGGACTAAGAACAGAGTTTTACAGAGACATATACTGCGATGGTCTCTGGTGTCTTGAAGTGTTCAACGAAAAGGCATCGAAAGGTTCATCTGTTTCTCTGCTTCGTGAAAGATATTTTTTTGACCGCGTCATAGGCTTTGGAGATAACCTAAATGACCTCCACCTTTTCTCGGCTTGTGACGAATCATACGCTGTAAGCAATGCCAAAAGTGAAGTAATCAGAAATGCTTCCGGCGTTGTTGGAGAAAGCCACTCCGACGGAGTAGTCAGATGGCTTGCGGCAAATGCAGTTTTATAACAAGGAGAAAAGCTATGAAATACAGCATTGCCTATCTAATGAAAAACGACGGATTTAAATGCTCATGCGGCAAAAAACATTTCGGCATGCTGGGTGACTGCATAATTGGCAACGATGCTCTTTTGTACCTGCCGGAAATGATTAAAAAATACAATGGAACATACCCTTTTGTGCTGTGCGATAAGAATACATACGAAGCTGCCGGCAAGAGAACAACCGCAATCCTGGATGATGCCGGTATTCCATACAAGCTTCATATTGTCAAGCGTGAAAGACCGACACCCGATGAAAGACTTGTTGGCGAAGCTCTCATGCGCTGTGACAATAAATGCGATATTGTTATAGCTGTAGGTAGCGGTGTCATTAACGATACCGGCAAAATCATCGCAGCTTCCAAGAGGATCGCCGATATAAACGTTGCAACCGCTCCCTCAATGGACGGCTTCGCTTCTGCCACCTCATCGATGGATATTGAAGGACTAAAAACATCGCTTCCCTCCAAGTGTCCCAATGCGGTAATCGGCGAAGCAGAGATATTGGCAAATGCCCCTGTGCATATGATACGTTCAGGAGTAGGGGATATCCTTGCTAAATATGTCTCCATCGCAGAGTGGAGAATAGCCAACATAATCCTCGGGGAGTATTACTGCCCTGTCATAGCTGATATAATAGGCGAGGTTCTCTCCCAATGTGTTGAAAATGCGTCCAAGGCAATAAAAGGCGACAAGAACGCTGTCTGTGTCATTACCGAAGGTCTTGTTATCTCCGGTCTCGCTATGAACTACGCCGGTATGTCCCGTCCTGCCTCCGGAATGGAGCATTATATTTCCCACATAATAGATATGCGCTCCCTTGAATTCAGTACCCCAAGTAATCTCCATGGAATTCAATGCGGTATAGCCACACTTCTGGCTTTGAGGGCTTATGAAAAGCTTCTTTCTGTCACACCGGATAGAGAAAAAGCACTGCGTTATGTTGAGAGATTTGACTGGGAACTATGGAATGAATATCTCCGAGAGAAGCTCGGACACGGTGCCGAGGCGATGATAGCCGGAGAAAAGAAAGAAAGAAAGTATGACAAAGCAAAGCACAGTGACAGACTTGAGACAATCATCAACCGTTGGAATGATATTAGAGAAACAATATCTTTACTGCCAAAAGCGGAGGAGATAGAGGCTTTCATGTTGTCAATCGGACACCCCACATCCTTTACAGAGATTGGAATTACCAAAGAAGATATTATCTGTGCGTTTGTCACCGGAAAAGACATAAGGGACAAATATGTTCTGGGCAGACTTCTATGGGATCTCGGTCTGCTTGAAGAGTTTTCAAACGAAATCCGAGTCTGAACGAAAGCAGGTAATTCTGATAGATGAATTCTTTTATACATTATATCATAGCATTTGGTATAGCAATGCTTCCAGTATTTGAGCTTCGAGGAGCAATTCCCTACGGCGTAGCAATGGGACTTAATTTCGACCTGCTGTTTATTGTAAGCGTGCTTGGAAATATGCTGCCAGTGCCACTGATAATCATATTCATCCGTAATATATTCAAATGGATGAAGAAAAGGAGCGAGTTTCTTCAAAAAATCGCTCTTAAGATGGAAAATAGAGCTTTATTAAAATCAAAACTTATTAAGCGCTATGAGCTTATAGGTCTTATTATTCTTGTTGCTATACCGCTTCCCGGTACCGGAGCCTGGACCGGAGCGCTTATCGCGGCTATGTTAGATATAAGGCTGAAACATGCGGTTCCAGCTATTCTTTTAGGGGTAATAATAGCGGGAATTATTATTACCTATATTTCTTATGGAATAGGTGTGTTCTTTGGAAAGTAATAATGCAAAGCTCCGGTATAGTTCAGATTAACTATACCGGAGCTTTATTATGTTTATATCAGGTTCTCACGGCGGTGCTTCAGTGAACGGTCGAAATAATCGTCAAGAAGCTCTATGTTGTATTCTTTTATGATATCCATGATTGTTCTGTCATATCCTTCATATGTCAAAAGCACTGCGCCAACATAACCGGGATCGTGCATTTTAAGAAATGGACTGTATTTTTCTCTCGCTGCCATAATCTTTGGCGTATTGTAATCAATATGAACAAGGGCATAGTCCATGTTCACTCTGCCGGTTACATAATCGTAGTAGTTGGTAGACGCAGCAACAGTTTCTCCA